>CAMZLL010000022.1 GCA_947311505.1 uncultured Cryomorphaceae bacterium | reverse complement strand
ATCTAAGTTTTGTTGCTCTGATATCAAGATATCTCCATCTTCCAATCTGGAATCATCTTCGCTTGAACCTCTGGTCAGTACGATGTCGCCAACCAAATAAAACTGCAACTCTCTCAAGTTTTCACTTTCTAATTTATATTCCTTTTCTACTTTTTTAGTATAAGGAATTTGCTGTTTGCAAGCGTTAAACATTCCTATAAAAAGAAGAGTAAATAGTCCGTATTTTATTCTGTTTTTCATTGTTCTAATTTTTTTGAGTTTGTTTATCAAATGTCATTCCAATTTAGTTATTGAACTAGTAAATTGCATCCTCGTGTATCTGAGTGGTCAAATCTACCCATAATTTGGAAACCTGACCGAGATATTCTACCTAAATCTTGTGTTGCTATAAATGCACAGCTGTGTAGATTTGCTAAGTCTATAATGTTGATACCTCCTGTTTTGTTATTCTTTTCTGAAATTTCAAATGGGTCACTAATGCTTCTGGTTAGGATTTTCATCCAAGGCGGAGTCCTGTATATACCATCACCATTTGAGTATGCTTGCGATAGCAGTTCGGTCATGCCATACTCACTATGGATTTTTTCTACACCAAAGCCTTGTGCTAATTCTCTGTGCAATTCCTCTTTGGTTAATTCTTTTCTACGTCCTTTCATTCCTCCCGTTTCCATGACGATTAAATCTGGGAAGTCGAATTTGAATTTTGCTATTAGATCTAATAAAGCATAGCTTACACCAATGAGTATTGTCTTTTTACGTTTTTTGTTTAAAGTCTTTAATACTTCTATTATTTTGGCATTATCCAAATAAAAACCGCTTAATTCATTGTTGCTTTTTTCAATTAATTGAGCAATCATATATACTAAGGATGAATCTCCCTGTTCTTGATAGGAGGGCAATAAAGCAAGTAGCGTTATTTCTTCAATAGCTCCATAAAAAAGATGAAAACAATTTAGAAAAGACGTTTTGTACCAGCTGACATCTCTGACATAGTGAAAACTCCTACCGGTATCAGTAGTTCCGCTACTTTTAAATAAAAGATCATATTTAGTATCGGAATTTATTTTTTTGGATTTGAAAAACTGAATGGGTAAAAATGGTATTTTAGAATAGTGGTCGATTGTCAAAGGGTTAACCTTTACGTAATTACAATAATCTTGATATGTTTTGAGTTCTTCATATTGAAATCGAAAGACAGCTAATGCCACATTGTTGAATTCATTTTCAGTAGAAATACGGAAGATAGTTGATTTAGATATGTTGTTCTTGTCCTTCAATTTAATAATTTTATACCTTTACAAAATGAGAAATTTTCTTTTCTATATCATTTCGGTGGCAAGTTTACTAATAATATCGGTTACTTCCTGTGTGAAACCCGTTAGTTTTCCACCAGAACCCAAAATTGAGTATAAAGATTTTGAAATACAAGGTGATTCAGGCATACTATCCATTACTTTTACTGATGGCGATGGAGATATCGGCTTAAATGAAGGCGACACATTGGGTAGTTTTAGCCAAGATAATTTCTTTCATTATAATTTATACATAGAGTATTATGAATTGATGAATGGCAATTGGGTAAAAGGAACTCAAGATCCAACGGGTAACAATTTTCCTACTGGAGACACCATTAACTTCCCGTTTAGAATAAAAAACCTAACCCCCATAGGACAAAACAAAACATTAAAGGGAACTATTAATGTAACTTTAGAAAGCTTCTTTTACAATCCGTTATCTAATCATAGTGACTCCATTCGTTATGCCGTAACTCTTATAGATAGAGCACTAAATAAAAGTAATCGTATTATCACACCTCTTATTGTTAAATAATGAAGACTATTTTACTACAAATTTGGATCATGTTGTTACTGGGGTATTCTATCGTGAGTTGTACTACCAAGACCAATACGTCTAACACCAATTATGCAATGCTTTATTCTCAAGTAGGCGAAGTGTTCCAACCTAAATATATTATTTATCACGCATCTAAAGATTCTACATTTTTACACTTTCAATTGAGAAGCAACGAAATACTATATGTTAGAAAAGATAAGTCTCAACCTTTTCATGCCAAAGTTGTCATTCATTATGAATTATTTAATGAAAATGACCGAAGAACAATCGTAGACAGCGCAACCAAAGTCATAGAAGATGTATCTAAGAATAAAGCGTCTAAAAACCTGTATGGAAAGCTAGGTTTGAAATTGAAATATGGTTCTAATTATAATTTGTTTGTTACCGCTACTGACGAGCATCGCAACACAATAAATGAATACTACGTGGAAGTCAATAAAAGTAACCTGAGTAATGAACAATTTTTTATGATGATAAATGACAGTACTAAAAAGCCTTTGTTTGATCGTTTTTCTAACCAAAAAATGTCTTGTGTACTCAAGTCCGAAGTAAATGCAGGTAAAACATTATTTGCTAATTTTTACCAAAGAAAGTTCCCAATTGCTGCTCCTCCTTTTGCGTCCAAAAGATTAAAACCGTTTGACTATGAAGCAGATTCGTCTTTTGTTACTTCCTTTGATCAAAAAGGGTTGGCATTGGTTTCTATTTTGGATTCGGGGTTTGTTCATTTTCTTGTGGATTCTAGTCAAAGAGATGGTTTTACTTATTATACTTACAGCAATAACTATCCTAAAATAAAAGATGTAAACGGGATGATTTCTCCGTTACGCTATATTAGTTCCAAGACAGAATTTGAAAATATGCAATCAGTAGAAGATTCACGAATAAAAATGGAATCTTTTTGGATTACAAAATGCGGAAGTAAAGAACGAGCAAGAGAGATTATTAAACAATATTATAATAGGGTTCAGAATGCTAACTATTCTTTTAGTTCGTATGTAGAAGGTTGGAAAACCGATAGAGGAATGATTAGTTTGATTTATGGATTGCCAAAAACAGTAAGAAAGTCTAACAAAAGTGAAACTTGGTTTTATGGAGATGAGACCAATATTATGGCATTACAATTTTCGTTTGCAAAGGTAGAAAACCCTTTTAGTGATAATGATTTTAAGCTACAGCGAGCCATTGGTTATAAGTCGAGTTGGTATCGAGCAGTAGATGCTTGGAGAAGTGGAAGAATCTATTGGGCGCAATAAAAAACTGTTTTCGCAAGCGATCGATATAAGATTCTTAGCAGTCATTTAATTGTGCAATATCCTTAGGTTTTTGCTATTACAGCTATAGTGTGATTATTCCGTAATGGCAAACTCCAAAATAGCAATAGGCTTGTTAGAAAGCTCTGTAATTGTTGGGTAAAAGTCGTTCATAATCTCTGTAAAATCTTGATATTCATCTTCAGGAACTTGTGGTCCGTAAACACTTACTCCTAACCAGTCAATGTAGTTGTCTCCAGGATAGTAATGCTCTATTGCGTTCCATTCTTCTGCGGGTTCACTGTATGCATCTACATGAAAAAACCAAGTAATATTATCTGCACCATTAGTGTTGCAAATGTCAATGATGTGTCGGTAAGCATCTCTAAAACGTTCTGGACCATCTGCCAACATTGGGTCTCCATAGCCTGTTTTGGTAGCGCCACCATTGTATTGCCCGTTCCAAGGAAACCAATTGCCATTTACTTCGGTACCGAATTCTACTAAAATGGGGTAGCTTAAGTTACTTGCATCAATTGCCCATTGGGTAAGTTCTGTGTCGAATACACCATCTATTATTTTTTGCATGGTGTAGGTAGGGTCAGGACCACCTTCGTCAAAATTGGATCGAGGCATCATTCTTACAAAAGGAACTTTTCCAGTATTGTGAATAGTTGCTACTGCTGTGTTTGGAAATTGTATTTCGGAATACCAGTTGTTAGAAAAATAAGCCCAAACAATTTCTTTTTCTGCTAAAGCTTCAAATTCTGTAATTCTTGCGGCAGTTACCACATCTTCAGTTCCTCCAAAGTCGGGAAAAGCGGAGTGGTAGATTGCCGAATTGGGTGCAATTAGTAGCTCGTTATTAAAAGTAGGCTCGCTTATAAAGATATCGTTTGCGACACCTTTTTGATACGCTTTTTCACTTTTCCGGGAGGCGTCTATTCTTAGTTTGGTATTGTCAAAATTTTCGTGCCACCAAGCTATCGCTTTAATTCGGGGGTATTTATCATTAGACAATGCTTCAAAAGCATTTTCTATCCACTGTTTTTTATGTTTTTTTAGGCGGTGTTTTTTGCAAGACGAAAAAACAAGCAAGATAGCAAGTGTTGATAACGTTAGAATTCTCATATTAATCAAAAGTAGGAAAAAAAGCATAATTTTCAACAAGAGCCCTTATATTTGTGGTTCAAATAACAAAAAAATGGCAAGAATACTTACAGGAGTACAGAGTACAGGTGTACCACATTTGGGAAATCTTTTAGGGGCAATACTACCCGCAATAGAGATGAGTAACGATTCGGAGAATGAATCCTATTTGTTCATAGCGGACATGCATTCGCTCACGCAAATAAAAGACGGTGAAGAACTGAGAAACAACACCTATAGTGTTGCTGCTACTTGGCTGGCATTTGGTTTGGACACCTCCAAAACGGTATTTTATAGACAAAGTGATATCCCACAAGTAACGGAGTTGAATTGGTATTTGAGTTGTTTTTTTCCGTATCAAAGATTAACACTTGCTCATTCTTTTAAAGATAAAGCAGATCGATTGTCTGATGTCAATTGTGGTTTGTTTACCTACCCAATGCTTATGGCGGCAGATATCTTGCTATACGATGCTCATTTGGTGCCAGTAGGCAAAGATCAGGCACAACATTTAGAAATGACCAGAGATGTAGCGTCTCGTATCAATCATCATTATGGCGAAGATTTACTGGTGTTGCCAGAGGTAAAACTTCAAGAAGAAACACAATTGATAAAAGGAACAGATGGCGAGAAAATGAGTAAATCTCGTGACAATTTTATCAATATATTCTTGACTGACAAAGAATTGAAAAAGGTAATCAATAAAAAAATAATAACAGACGACACCGCACTAGAAGATCCAAAAGACCCGGATTCATCAACTGTATTTGCTTTGTATAAATTGGTAGCAACCGAAGAGCAAGTGGTAGAAATGGCAGCGAAACTTCGAGCTGGAGGTTATGGTTGGGGACATGCGAAAAAAGATTTGTTGAATGCTTTGATTGCTAAATTTGGTGACGCTCGTGAAAAGTATAATTACTACATGGAGCACACCGATGAGCTAGACGAAATACTTCTTCAAGGAGCAGAAAAAGCTCGAAAAGTAGCGGATGCAACTTTGAAAAGAGTGCGTAGTAAATGTGGTTATTAAAATAATCAAGACAGTAAAGATGTTAATTTATGGGAGAAATACGTAACCTGTAAAAAGCATACTAATTTGCTTTTGTGTGAGGGATAGGAACGGCATCCTCCGAAAGCTTTTTTGGGAGCTTTCGTGAGATATAGTGGATAGCCCGACTCCGTTTTTATTTCAAAAACGAGAGGCACACCCAAATAAACCGTATTAAAAAAGATTAATCTTTAGAAAAAACTATTTTTGTAGGTAGATATAAAATTATATGAGTTTACAGGAGGAAATACAGAAGAGAAGAACGTTTGGGATTATCAGTCACCCAGATGCTGGGAAGACTACACTAACAGAAAAATTGTTGCTTTTTGGAGGGGCCATTCAGTCTGCGGGTGCTGTGAAGAGCAATAAGATAAAGAAAGCTGCAACGTCTGATTTTATGGAGATAGAAAAGCAGAGGGGTATATCTGTTGCTACTTCGGTAATGGCATTTCAATATGGTGGGAAGCAAATAAACATCTTAGATACTCCCGGTCATAAGGATTTTGCGGAAGACACTTATAGAACGCTAACTGCCGTAGATAGTGTAATATTGGTGATAGATGTAGCCAATGGGGTAGAGGCACAGACCGAAAAACTAATGGAGGTATGTAGAATGCGGAAAACACCTGTAATTGTTTTCATCAACAAAATGGATAGAGATGGAAAAGTTGCTTTTGATTTGCTCGATGAGGTTGAAGAAAAACTAGGGATAAAGGTATGCCCATTGTCTTGGCCAATAGGAGAAGGAAATCGGTTTAAGGGGGTGTATAATATTCACAAAAACAACTTGAATCTATTTGACGCTAATAAAACAAAAATAGCACAAGAAATAGTTGAAATAAAAGATCTCAATGATCCCAAGTTGGACGAAATTGTGGGAGAAGAATATGCCAATGAATTGCGTGAAGAAACGGAATTGGTAGCAGGAGTATATGACGAGTTTGACCGAGAGACCTATCTAGCAGGAGATGTTGCTCCGGTGTTTTTTGGTTCTGCGTTGAACAATTTTGGAGTGCAAGAATTGCTAGAAACATTTATAGAGATTTCTCCTACACCAAGAGGGAGGATGGCAGATGGAGAGATGCACAATCCTGATGATAAAAAGTTTTCAGGATTTGTTTTTAAAATACATGCCAATATTGATCCAAAACATAGAGATAGAATTGCTTTTTTGAGAATCGTATCTGGCGAATTTGAAAGGAATACGTTTTACAAACATGTGCGTCTTGGCAAGAAAATGAAGTTTCCAAATCCGACATCATTTATGGCTCAGAGTAAGGAAGTGATTGACTCTGCCTACCCAGGAGATGTGATTGGGCTCTACGATACTGGTAATTTTAAGATTGGAGATACCCTGACTTCAGGTGCAGATTTTATGTATAAAGGTATTCCGAGTTTCTCTCCAGAGATATTTAAAGAGGTACAGAATGATGATCCTATGAAGACTAAGCAATTGGAAAAAGGCTTGGCACAGTTAACCGATGAGGGTGTGGCGCAATTGTTTATTTTACAACCAGGAAATCGTAAGGTTATTGGTACGGTTGGAGAGCTACAGTTTGAGGTAATTCAATACAGACTTCAACACGAATATGGAGCAAAGGCAAGTTTTAAGCACAGACCACATCACAAAGCTTGTTGGCTAACGTCAGAAAACGAAGCTCAATTGGACGAATTTATAAAGCGAAAATTAAATAATATAGCATACGATAAAGATAATAATCCTGTGTTTTTAGCTGATTCTCCCTTCCTACTTACGCAAGCAGAAATGGATTATCCAGAAATTGTCTTTCATAAAACTTCTGAGTTTAAGCTGGATTGATGGCGTTGGTTGGCGTACAATTGTGGAGGGTAATTCCTGATTATTAGGTTGGTATTACTTATAGAAATGACCTAGTTAATCACTTCTTAAATTCAGCATTTGCGAAATTAAATATTTTCCATTTTTTTCGTTATTTTAATAATGCACAACTATATAGCAAAAATGTTATTTGGATATAATTTCCAATTCTACTCTTCTGTTTTTGTCCCTTCCCCAACGGTACGCATTAGGGGCAATGGGTTTAGCAGAGCCTAAGCCTGTGTAAGACACTTGCTCGTAGGACACTCCCTGCTGAATCACATAATCATATACCGCTTGGGCTCTCACTTTTGAAAGGTGAATGTTTTTTTCGGGAATTCCTGATATATCGGTATATCCAACTATGGCAACGTTTAATTTTGGATTGTCTTTTAATACTTGTATCAATTTGTTGACCTCTAAGATACAAGAGTCTGAAAGTGTGGTGTCGCCAGGAGCAAATGCCACTTTGTCAAATACCATTGCAAACCCTATTTCTTTCGTTGCTAAATCCTTAACTAAAAAATCCGTTTTATTAGAGAATTCTACAGTGCTATTGCCTTCGTCAACCAATTTGTCCATGGATTCTTTTTTCTTACTTAATAATTTTATCTCGATTCTTCTATTGGCCGCTCTTCCATCTTTGGTTCTGTTAGAATATGCAGGTTTTGCAGAGCCTAGGCCTTTGTGTGTTAGTCTTGTTTCAGAAACGCCTTGGCTTACTAAGTAGTTATAAACAAATTTTGCTCTTTGTTTGGATAGTTTTTTGTTGGTTGCCTCATTTCCAGAACGGTCTGTGTGTCCGCTTATTTCAAGTTTCATTTCTGGATTAGAATTAAGCGCAAGTAGTATGTTTTTCAAATCTTCATTAGTCGAAGCTCCTGTAAACGATGTTTTACCCGGTTTGAATTTTACATTCTCCAATATCATTATCGTACCAATAGGGATTGCTTCTGGCACTATTGCCAAATGCTCGACAGATATATGTAGTTGAGAGCTGTCAATAAACTCAGGCATCGGAGGACAGATGGCATTGCCAAGTGAGTCGGTTATTATAAACTCGCTGATAGGCTTAAAGTTCATGATTCGTTCACGAATTTTATTGTACCGAGGACTATTATTTGCTCCATCTGTACCCAAATCCCAGTATGCTGTAGCGTCTAAATCATTGAAGCCACAAAATTGCTTTAACAAAACTGCTGAAATGAACCCACTAGCATGCCACCCATTCCAACAATGTAAGTAAACCGGGCCTATTGCTGAGTCAACAGCGCTTTCATATACCATTTTTACCATTTCGTAAACATGCTTATCATTGAAATAATCAAATTGAGTATAGTTCATTTGATTTTCAGCTCCATTAATGCAATTGCATTTTTTTTCTGTGAGTGCTGTTTCAAAGTTGTTTCTATATAAATAAACGCTATTAGAAAATCCTTCTTTGCAAAGGTTTTCTATGCCATCATTTGGCAATGGATTATGGTTGTGTCTTTTTGCAGTTTTGTGATAGTGATTGTTTGCACCTCCTCTATATGCTACTCCGTGAAGTATTGGTCTTAAATTTCTAGCACCATATAATTCGTCAAATCCGTTTCCCCAATTGTCAACAACCTTGTACATCAGGTCTGTTTCTACATATCTAGTTTTATAATATTGAGAGGTGAGATAAAAATCTGGGTTGTATATCTTGTGCATTACTACATCTTCAGGGCATATTTCTGGGAAATCAAACTGTAATAATTCATCAACTGTATGTAAACTGTCGATTATGGTGGTGTCTCCTTCTGGTGGGTCGTGATTTATGCTTGCAAACGCCAAGCAATTCACAAATAAGGAAAGAAATATAAAGTAAAAAAGTCTCATAATACGAAGATACATTTAAGCTATCTTCATATCAATTGGGTTTTTGATAGTTTTTAACACTATTTTATTAGCTTATTTTAAAATTAATTTTTCTGCGTAAGTATTTGTATTTGTTTTTACAACTAACATATAATTACCAAATGCTACATTTCCGTATTCAATAGTGAATTTATTAAAGCCTTTTTGTGCTATTTTAGTTTCATGATTTTTAATGATTCGCCCGGTTGCATCATAGATTAGTATTTCTATATCCTCATCAGTCAATGAGGTGTAATCGAGTACGATAGTGCCTGGTGTAGAGGTGTATGCGTGAATATTATCTGAATTGTTGCAAGGGGAAGTCTTAATAACAGGCAGACTTGTAGATGTACCATCAAAATCAACTTGAATCAATTTATAATACGTATCATGTCCGGAAGGTGTGTTGTCTGTAAATTCATAGTTAATGGAGGAGTTGCTATTCCCAGCTCCTTGAATAGTACCTAATGATGAGAATTCTTCACCATCTGTACTACTTAATATTTCAAAATAATCATTATTTGCTTCAGAAGCAGTTTGCCATGCTAAAACAATTCCTTCTTCTTGACAATCTCCATTAAATGAAACTAAAGTGACCGGAAGTGGTTCGGTATAATCAGCAAGCGTCCATGTTCTTTCCCATAGCGCTGGAGCAATATTGACCCCAGATACTGAAGCAGCTCCAGTGTTAAGTCCTGTTCCATTATCTGTTCCCCATATACTTTGAGGTACGCCCCCTATAAACCATCCGTACCATTTGTTATCCGTAGATGAGTATCGTTGTGCACCGAGATTCCCTACAGTAAGAACATTTCCAGAGCCTGCTTCTGCTCCCGAAGTATTATATCCAAAGCTAATACTCGGTGTAGGATTGGTGGTGTATGCGCTGCCAACTCCCAAAGGATTGTCAACATCTATTATCCAAAAACGGTCAACCACATATTCACTTACATCTGCTTGTCCGTTGGCACCTGCCATATGTGCTACTGCCGAAGGGAAAGGTGTGTTGTCTGATCCTGCGGTAGAAACTTCCCAAGTAGATAATACTAAATGTCCGTTTCCTACTCCTGCAGTGGTAAAGTTGATGCTTAAAGGAATTTTTTCTTCTCCAGCATTGGAAACCAAACCTGTGGCAAAAGGTACAGTGTATGTATTTCCTGCTGTACCGTTTCCTACGTTCCATTTTATATAGTCAAATTCTCCACGAGTTATTATGTTTCCACCCGTGCCACTAGTTTTAATGCCGTTTGGGTTGGCTTCATTGATGACTAAGACAGCTTCAGTCCCTGATGTGCCTCCATTGATAACAACATAAGGATTGTCTTTTAAAACCAATGCATTTTGACTAAAAGACGCGAGACTAAATAGCGTAGCCGAGAATGTAAGTATAATTGTTTTCATAATGAATATGGTTATATATAATAAGTAGCATGCTAATATACATAAAATATATTGACTAGAATTAAGAACTTTCTAATTTTTTTAAAAACTTAAGTGGTGGATTTAATTTCTAGGTTGCCGATGCTAAGGCATTTATTAACGAAATAAAGCAGAAATAGTATTTAAAAAATCCATTTTATAAAGATTTGTCTAATTCCGACTAGGCACTATTTAAATTTAAATTATTTTTGTGCGAACAAAATGATAATTCATAAAGACATATCTAATCTCACACCTATTAAGAATCCAATTGTTACTGTGGGTACTTTTGACGGGGTACACATTGGACATCAAAAAATAATCAATAGATTGAATGAAATAGCTGCTCAGACAAGCGGAGAGAGTGTGTTGTTGACGTTTCATCCGCATCCCAGAATGGTTCTTTTTCCTGATGATGATTCTTTAAAATTGATTAACACTATAGATGAAAAAACAGCACTTTTAGAATCTTTTGGCTTAGATCATGTTATTTATTTGCCTTTTGGCAAAGAGTTTTCAAGACTCTCTCCTGTGGAGTATGTTAGAGATTTTTTAGTAAATAAAATTAACTTGCATACCATCGTTATTGGGTATGACCATCATTTTGGTAGAAATAGGCAAGGCGACATAGAACTATTAAAAGAGTTAGCGCCTGTTTATGATTTTCAAGTTGAAGAGATTTTAGCGCAAGAAATATCGGAGATAAAAGTAAGCAGCACAAAAATTAGAAGAGCAATTGTATCTGGAGATTTTGATACTGTGCATCGCTTTTTAGGACATACATTTACGATATCTGGAGAGGTTGTTTATGGTTATAAAATTGGTCGAACCATTAATTTTCCAACTGCCAATGTAGCTCTAAGAGGTGTGCATAAAATAGTACCACAAAACGGAGTTTATATTGTGCAATGTAAAGTGCAGAAAGAGGTTGTTTTTGGTGTGATGAATATAGGAACAAAGCCGACTATTGAATCTACCTCTAACATTTCAATGGAGGTACATTTATTAGATTTTGATGCCGAAATTTATGGAGAGACGATAGTGGTAGAGTTTTTGCAAAAAATAAGAAACGAACGCAAGTTTGATAACCTTGAAGCTCTCAAAAAACAAATAAAAATGGATGTAACCCAAGCGCGTATATACCTAAACAAGAATTGAAGAAGGGCATTTACATAGTGTTTTTGGCGTTGTTTGGTTTTGCAACTAGTTCAGTAGCTCAATTGTCTCAAGAGGAACTTGATACCTGTAAGATATATACGAGTATTGCTCAGGCATTAACGCATCCTGAAGAAGTATATGTTTTGAAATTAAATAAGAAAAAGTATAAGGAATTTCCAAAAGAGATTTTATTATTTTCAAACCTTCAAGTGTTGGAGTTGAAGAAAAATAAGTTAGCGTCACTTCCTGAACAATTCGGTCAGTTGACAAAATTAGAAACGCTAGACTTGAGTAAAAATCAATTT
>CAMZLL010000021.1 GCA_947311505.1 uncultured Cryomorphaceae bacterium | reverse complement strand
TGAATCAACTTTTGTTTAACTCAGAAGTTGCGTTTATGACTTGAATCCAGCAACGTTTTATTAGGCGCAATTCAATGTTCATTTGGGACATGAAATACTTAATTAAAAAAAGAAAAACACAATTCAAATAAAGACTTATTGTTTTGTATATATAGCAGTACAAGTACCTGTTCCACCAACAAATGGGACTGAATTTACATAATCATAATCTATTATGATTTGAGTGCCCGTAGCATTCATTGTTCCTATACCATCATACGTTATATCGCCTCCTGTAATACCAAAAGTTTGAGTAGGAATAGTTATAGTAGCCCCTGAAATGGTAGCGTTAGCAGTACCGCCAACTAAAGTAAACATGCCTGTAATGTTTAGTTCTTGAGAGGTAGCACCAGCTTCTATAGTTGGTGTACTTGACAATGGGAATGCATTTCCGCAATCATTAGTCAAATCCCAATTCACAGTCCAATTTTCCAATTGCAAAGCAACAGTAACAGTACGTGTTACAGATGTAGATCCATATTCATTAGTTCCAGTATAAGTAACAATATAAGTTCCAGCCTGCCCAGTATTCATACCGCCCAAATCAACGGTAACATCGGCTTTTGTACCATCAAAATTAGTAGCAGTAGCACCTGCATCTAAAAACTCGCTTGACAAAGGTATAGTAATTTCTGACAAACCATTAAGTTTAATCTTTGGACCATATGTACAAGTCCCATCATCTTTTTTCTTCTTTTCCTCAAAATTAGTTGCAGTAGAATCTGTACATCCTTTTTTGCACGCTCCAAATAAGACGATTCCACCTATCATTAGTGATGAAACCACTATTTTTACTTTTATCATAATTACTTTTTTTTCTATAATCATCAATAACCTGACATATTATTATTCGCCTAATATACAAAAAGTATGTGTTATACTAATTGATATGTACAAAAAATTAAAACTAAAGATTTATTACGTAATTTTACCCACTCAAATTAAAAAGACTAGAAATGCAAAAAGACTTGGTATTATTCAATGAATTGGCAAATTCATTATTCAAAGATGAAACAGAAAATCCTGTAAGTAAACGTATTGAAGTCAAAGACCTTTACAATACTCTCGATATTACACTTTCAGACAATCCCATCTCTGATGTTGCATTCAAAGAAGCGATACAACCCATTTTATTATCAACCCCTAAAACAGCTACCAACCTATTTTTCAACCAATTATTTGGTGGGCGACAATCAAAAGCAGTACTGGGCGATCTACTAGCTGTACTTCTAAACAATAGTATGTACACCTATAAAGTTGCAGGACCACAAGTAGGAATAGAAAAAGAAATATTATCAAAAATTATAGACTTAATTCATTATGGAAACAGCGCAGGAGGAACATTCCCTACTGGGGGTTCTATGAGCAATTACATGGCAATGGTCATGGCTAGAGATGCTTATGACCCCGAATTCAGAGATCAAGGTGCAAAATCAAAAATGGTTGCATACACCTCTGAACTCTCGCATTACTCCAATGCTAAAAACGCTTCCTTTGCTGGAATTGGCAGAAACAATGTCCGATATATAGCAACCAACAACGAGGGGGAAATGATACCTCATGCTTTAGAAGTTCAAATATTGAAAGATATAGAAAAGGGATTTTCTCCTTTTTATGTCAATGCCACAGCAGGAACAACCGTACTAGGGGCTTTTGACCCTATAGACGAACTTGCTGATATTTGTGAAAAACATAAAATATGGTTGCATGTAGATGGTGCTTATTGCGGAAGTGTCCTATTTAGTAATAAATACAAACACCTTGTCAAAGGTCTTGAAAGATCTGATTCGTTTAGTTTTAATGCGCATAAAATGCTAGGAACTCCTCTAACCTGCTCATTAATTCTAGTCAAAGACAAGAAGCACCTATACAATTCATTTAGCAATGAAGCTGATTATCTCTATCAGACAGATGGAGACGATTATAACCTTGGAAAAACATCTTTTCAATGTGGTAGAAGAAACGATGCGTTGAAATTATGGACTCTCTGGAAATCCGTTGGAACCAAAGGCTTGGCGAAGATAGTTGAAAATCAATTTTATTTGGCAGACATAGCACGTGAATATGTTAAAAATCATCAAGACTATACTTTTTATAGTTTTGATAATTCCATATCAATATGTTTTAACTACAAGAATATACCCGCTAACGAACTCTGCACTAGACTTTATCAAGAAGGGATTACAATGGTCGGATTTGGAACAGATAAAGGTATAGAATTTGTGAGATTGGTTACCATTAATGCAACCAATACCAAAGAAGATATTCTTCATTTTTTTAAAGCGATTGAAAACGCTTCCCTACTTAAATAATGGTTTCTTTTTGTGAAATTAGATTAAGTCCATTGCACTATTTAGACTTTTAACATGTCCCCCTTTTAATCAATTTATTCGTTATCACAAAACTCACTCATTAGCAACGGATAAATCTTTATCGATTTTACAATCTAACCTCGAACTTATACCTCCCTATTTTTGAAATGCGATTTAAAAGATTGAATTATTTTTTGAAGATAACAAGTATAAAAAGAATGAGTAAATACGAAAGTTCATCAGTATTTTAAAAAAGGATTTGTCATGTTTTTATAATTCAATCGTTCATAATTCATGTTAATGTCAAACATCCAATATTGAAGACAGTTTACAGTCATTTGGTACGTAATTCAATACTTTTCGATTTATTTTTGAACTCAATTAATACAAACAAATTAACTTTAAATATTATGAACAAACGAGTACTATCAATTCTAATTTTGGGATTAGGCTTATCTGCAAATGCCCAAATCAATTACACAGACATTACCGATGTAACGTTGACATCTGCTAATGCAACTACAAGGATAAGCTATGATGTAGATTTTAATGGAGATGGAATAAATGACACCTATCTATTTGCATTAGATACATCTATTACCGTTTTAGGACAGACCGCTGAAGTAACTCTTGTTTCATCAGAGTTTTATGGCACAAATGAAATGGTCGGTGAGTTAACAACTCCAATCGGAAGTGAATTACTGAAATTAAGTGTTGTCAACTTTGGAGAGACAATCAGTGTTTCATCTGCGTTTATTAACTCCAGTACAGCATCAGGCTCAACACTTTATCCAGGAGCAGTTATAGCCTCTGACGCAGGTTCGTTTGGAACATCGGGATATTTTGCCAACACTACAAATAAATACATTGGGGTAAAGTTTGATATCAACAGTGCTTTTCATTATGGATGGATTCAAATAGATGTGATTGGAAATGGCGAAGAAATCAAAATAAAATCATTTGCTTATGAAGAAACAGCAGGTCTAAGTATTAATGCTGGAGATACTGGCGTTGTAAATGTTACAGAAAATGAATTGAAAAATTCAAATGTATATTTTTCCAATAGTAAGATACATATCAAAGGTATAACCGGAGCTTACAACCTGAACATTTACAACTTATTAGGTGAAAAAATACTACAAAAATCTGCTATAAATACCAGCACCATTGCTACTAATCTATCCACTGACGCGGTGTATTTAATACAAATTTCCAAAGATTCAAATACAATCACAAAAAAACTATTTTTGAACTAATCCATTTAGAGTATTTTTTGTAAATCACAGCTTTTTTGTTTTTTTAACGATAGAGCTGTGATTGCTTTTTTCTATAATTCAGTTTATTAATAGAAGTTGATTGTTTTTCAATGTTTCATTAACTTTGAAAAAGTACCGTTAGAAGACAAGAAAAAACCAAAAATATCGCAAAAAAAAATGATTTTGATGTATTTCCGACCATACACTATTTATTTGCAAACGTTATTCTTTATTATTCTTATAAGAAATTTATGAAATTCTATTAGTGGGTCAAGTATTTCTTCTCGTTCAGGTAATAATAAGTGATATTCAGTTAAAATACTATATTTTCCGTCCTTAAAAGATCCTTTAATGCATGGTTGAAATCTAGTATTTTTCACCAAGGTCATTAAGGCTTTAAAGTCTTGATTAGAAATGATTTCTTCTTGTAATTTTTTATCTGTTGTTGAAAATTTAAATATTTCCTTGTTAAAAGAAAATAATCTAGCAAGTGGACTTTTTGTTTCA
>CAMZLL010000020.1 GCA_947311505.1 uncultured Cryomorphaceae bacterium | reverse complement strand
TTTTTCTTTTTCTTTTTAGCGGCAGGAAATAGAATGTTGTTTAAGATTAATCTATAACCAGGCGAATTAGGGTAAAGCTTAAGGTCTGTTTGCGGGTCATTTACATAGTGTTTATAATCCTCAGGGTCGTGTCCTCCATAAAATGTCCATTGACCTTTTCCAAACTCTCCATGAATATATCGAGCTGTCCCTATGGCTTTATTTTCGCCCATTATTAATACATCTGATTTTATATATTTGGTATGGAAGTCGGTAGTCTGTCCATAAAATCCATTTATGATTGAAGTATGGTTTTGACATAGCATTGTAGGTACGACATCCCATTTTGCTGAAAATTCAAAAAGTGTAAACTATCTTGACTTTCAGGTATTCTTTGATGTACTTTGGTCGCATCTATGGTTGAAAACTCATATTCCATAGGATTTCTTGAAAGGATAAAATCTTTAAACGCAAATGTTTGCGTGTAATCCAATTTTGATTGAGCAGCAGGGTCAGAAGCGTCTCCATCAAACATATAATCACAAATGTCAACATCTTGGGCTGCTAATGCTATATCGTAGGAGTCAGTACCAGAGCACATTGTGAAAAGAAAGCCACCTCCTGCTGTAAATTTTTGAATGTTTTGTGCCACCGATCTTTTTAATTCGGATACTTTATTAAATCCAAGTTCTTTTGCGGTTGCTTCTGCTTCTGTTTGTTGTTTTTTATACCAAGCTGCATTTCTGAACGAACCATAAAACTTGCCATATTGTCCTGTGAAATCTTCATGATGAAGATGCAACCAGTCGTACTTGTGTAGATCTCCTGCTATTACTTCTTTGTCGTACACTTTTTCATAAGGTATTTCTGCATACGTAAGAACTAGTGTTACAGCATCATCCCAAGGTTGTTTACTATCAGGAGTATAGACTGCTACTTTAGGAGATTTTTCTAATTTTACAACTTCTTGATTTACTTCTGGATCCGATATCGCAGATTTAATTTGATTTGCCTGTACGTTTGCTATTATTTCATACGAAACACCTCTGATTATACATTCCTCCTCTATGGTTTTATAATGCTCTACTAAAAAACTACCTCCTCTATAATTGAGAAGCCATTCAACTTGTATATCATTCTGTAATATCCAAAAAGCTATACCGTAGGCTTTTAAATGGTTTTTTTGTTTGGTTTCATCCATTGGGATAAGAATATAACTCGCCTGAAATTTTGAAGTAATCAGAAGTATCATCAATATAGTGAGTAGATATCGCATAGGTGATTAGTTTTTATTAATGACCAAAAATTTCTACAAGTTTTCTTTCCAAAGCAACTCCTCTTAAGTTTTTTGCAATGATTCTACCTTCTTTGTCTATAAGCACTGTGTGTGGAATTCCTCTAAATCCATATAGTCCTGTCGCAGCAGATTGCCACTGTTTGAGGTCACTTACATGGTTTGGCCAGATCAGCCCATCTTGTGCAATAGCACTTTCCCATCGAGCTTTACTTTTGTCTAATGACACACTATATACTGTAAAGCCGTCCTCATGGTACTTTTTATAAGCTTTTACTACGTTTGGGTTTTCAGCTCTACAAGGCCTACACCATGAAGCCCAAAAATCTATTAATACATAGTTACCTCTGAGGGATTTTAAGGTTATTATTTCTCCGCTTGGAGAGGGGAAGTTTAACTCAGGAGCTATTGACCCGATTGCAGATTTTTTTTCTGCTGCTGCTTTTCTTTGAGCTTCTTCTTTTTGTATTTTTAATTGCGTTTCTATTTGCGCCAGTTGTGTTTTTACACCTTTATAATATTCAGAATTTGGACACGTCTCTGAAAGACCTTTTTCTATTTTCCTTATTTGATCCAATTCTTCTGGTATGCTATATTGAATGTATGAAATACTAACAATACTCGCTATCGAGTTTTTATTTTTTTCTATAAATTGGTTTCTATAGGCTATAAAATCCTTGTCAATTTGGTCACTTGCAAGTTTTAATTGTTGTTTTTCATCCAAAGATGTACTACTATAGATAATTTTATTGATGGAATCTTTTTTTGTTTTATGCGAATATACCTCTTTTGTGAAATTCGAAATTTCTAACGAAGGTTGAGAACCTTGTATGGTAAATGTATTGATGAAATCATTATCATCTGCCGATACTTTTATTTTTTTTGCAGCTGTTTTACTATCTAGTACTAAAAGGGCATATTCACTTTCTGAAAACGATAACGAATAAAAATGTTCTGTATCAACTGTTAGTTTCATTTTAAATTTCCCTTTTTTGTTCAGTTTTACGGAATCTAAATTTACTCTCTTATTGTTTTTAAAATGTTGTAAATAAAGAGTTTTATCGGTTGCATTTTTAACAGTTCCTTGTATTTTAATATCTTTTTCTTGACTGTAAAAAGATATGGATATAAATACGGAAAGTAATAATGTAAAAATCTTTAATATCGTAGTGTTTACTCTAATCATCCTAAAATTTCTTTTAATTTTTGTTCTAAATCCTGTCCTCTTAGTCCAGACGCAATTATCTTGCCATCAGCATCTATTAAATAGGTCTGCGGTATGCTGTTCACTTTATAAATTTGAGCTCCAGCTGAACTCCATCCTTTTAGATCGCTTACGTGATTTGGCCAGATTAATCCATCTGCCGCTATTGCGTTTTGCCATTTAGTAGCATTGTTATCTAAAGAGATACTATATACTGTAAATCCTTTTTCGTGGTATTCGTTGTATAGTTTTACTACATTTGGATTTTCCATTCTACACGGTTTACACCATGATGCCCAAAAGTCTAATAAAACAACTTGCCCTTTAAGGCTACTTAATGCTATGCTTTTACCATTAGGATCTTTAAAATTTAATTCGGGTGCAACAGAACCTATTCCTATACCTGCTGGCATAGCTTGTTGCTGTTGTTGTAGTTTTTGTTGTGCTAAATAATTATCAGCATCTTTTAGTTTGTTGGTAACGCTTTGAGCAAATAAAGTATTTGGTAAATATTTTTTCATTGTAGCTTCTATCCCTCTCAATCGATCATAATCTTTTATAATGTCTTGAAGATCTGCCATCGCAGCAAAAACAGCTGGCTTATTCATATTATTATCTACAAATCCATACTTGAATGTATCAAATTCGGTTTGAAGATCATATCCTTTTGCATTTAAGGCTGCTTTTGTTACTTCATCCGAAGGATCTGTATGCTGCATTTCTGCTTGAAGCGCTTGCATTTTTTTTGAATATTCAATTCTTTTATTGTTATATGCTGTTATTAACTCAGAATTTTCAGAACCTGTTACTTTTGTTCCTATTCCCCAGTTGCCTTCCTCTCCTGATAAAGATACCGTTTCTCCATTGTTAACCAATAAAATAGCTGTTTTTTGTAAAGAAGAACCAACTCCTAAAAATTCATATCCATTTTGTTCTTTGTTGAATGTGAATGATCCATTGGCATCTGTGACTAAACTGTCTATGATGTCAGGTTTTTCTTGCCCAAAACGATATAGATATATTTTGAGATTCGAAGCCTTATCAATGGTTCCAGATATAGAAACGTTACTTTTTGCAATTGTTTCTGATGTTTCTTTTTGATTTGTTTTTGCGTCTTCTTCAGTAGCTCCACAGTTGGTTATTAGCAAGCCTATAAAAGCAAAAGCTATGTATTTAGAAATTTTCATTATATCGTATTGATTATTTTATTTATTAATTGAGCAGTTGTTTTGGGATCAGCAGAACCTTTGGTGGCTTTCATTATTTGTCCCATAAAAAAGCCTGTTAGTTTTCTTTCACCATCTTTAAATCGTTTGGTTTCGTCTGGATTATTAGAGAAAATATCTTTAATAATTATTTCCAACTCATCAGAATCATCTTTTACCACCCAATTATTGGCTTCTGCTATTTCTTTGGGAGATTTATCAGGATTTTCCACCATAGCAGGAAATACTTTTTGTGTTGCAATATTGTTATTGATAGCACCTTCTTCAATCAACTCAATTAATTGTACAATTCTATCTGAGGAAAGAGGGAAATCTTTTATTTCTAATGCGTTTTGATTCAAATATGACTTAACACTTCCCATCAACCAATTGGCGGCTTTTTTATACTGGTTCGTTTTAGCTATCATATCCTCAAAGTACATTGCTATATTTTTGGAGTCTATTATGTTGAGTGCGTCATATTCTGATAGCCCTAATTTGGTGGTGTATTTTATCAATAAATCATTTGGCAACGGTGGTTGGTTCTTTTCTACTTCGTCAATATATTCTTGTGAAATATGAAGTGCTCCTAAATCAGGCTCAGGAAAATATCGGTAATCATGAGCTGCTTCTTTTTTTCGCATTCCTACGGTAGAACTTGTGGTAGCATCGTAGTTTCTCGTTTCTTGAAGAATGGTTCCTCCTGCGGCTAAAACTTCTGCATGTCTTACTATCTCAAATTCAATGGCTTTTGCCACATTTCTAATGGAGTTCATATTTTTAACTTCCACTCGTTGTCCAAATTCTTTAGCTCCTTTTGGCATTATTGAAATGTTTACATCACAACGCATGCTCCCTTCTTCCATATTGCCATCACACACGCCAAGATATCGCACAAGTTTTCTGACCTCGGTCAAATAATTGTATGCTTCTACCGCATCTTTGATTACAGGTTCGGTAACGATTTCTAATAAGGGAACACCAGCACGATTTAGATCTATAAGTGTATTAAAAGGATCGAGGTCGTGCATGCTTTTACCAGAATCTTCTTCCATATGAATTCTTGTAAGTTCTATTTTTTTTGGGTTACCCTGAGCATCTTTTATCAAAACATAGCCTCCTGTACACACTGGAGTTTTATCTTGTGTTATTTGATAACCTTTAGGCAAATCGGCATAGAAATAATTCTTTCGATCAAAGTGCATATCTCTAGTAATATCACAATGGCAAGCTAATCCAAGTTTTACAGCATAGTTTACGGTTTGTGCATTTAACCGTGGTAAAGTGCCAGGATGTCCCAAACTGATTGGACTTACATTGGTATTTGGTACTGCTCCAAACTCATTTGGATCTGCTGAGTACGCTTTACTATGTGTCAATAGTTGTGCATGGATTTCTAATCCGATAACTACTGTATATTTTTCTAATACTTCTTCTAAGGTCATTCCTTATATATATGGTTTTAAAAAAGAAAACACCAAATAGGATAGATTATCCATTTGATGTTTTTTAAGCTATTATTCTAGATGGACTTGATAAGTTCTTTGATAATTAAGGTCATCTTAGGTTCTGCTTTTGCGGCAACACCTTGTACAATTTCATGTGTCATTTCTATGATTTTACCGGGTACGCCTAAGTCTGTTACTATGGAGAACCCAAAACAAGGAATTCCCATATGTCTAGCTGCTATTACCTCTGGTACAGTGCTCATTCCTACAGCATCTGCCCCAATGTTTCTAACATACTGGTATTCAGCAGGGGTTTCCAAAGTAGGTCCTGTAAGACCTGCATAAGTTCCTTTTTTTACACGAATAGCATTATCAAGAGCTACTTGCTCAGCTTTTGCTATTAGTTTATGATCATAAGGTTCACTCATGTCTGGAAATCTTGGGCCAAGTTCTGGGTAGTTTTTACCAATCAATGGGTTGGTAGGGAATAAATTAATATGATCGTCAATAATCATAATTTCTCCAACTTCAAAATCAGGATTTACACCACCAGATGCATTACTTACAAAAAGGTGAGATATTCCTAAAAACTTCATGACTCTTACAGGAAAGACTACTTCACTCATATTATATCCTTCATAAAAATGAAAACGACCTTTCATTGCGACTACATCTTTCCCCCCAAGTTTTCCAAAAATTAGTTCGCCACTATGCCCTTCAACGGTACTAACCGGAAAGTTTGGGATTTCTTCATAAGGAATGGTGTGTTCTGCGTCTATTTCGTTTGCTAGACCACTAAGACCTGTTCCTAAAATGATACCTATTGATGGAGTACATTTAGATCTCTCCTTTAGGTAGTTCGATGTTTGTTTTATTTTCTCTAACATATTTTAATACTTTTTTGTCAAATTCTTCTTTTCTTCCGAGGAATGAAATTTCAATTGGTAAACAATGAATTGGTAAGTTTTCAAACCCTTTTAAATGTGCCATCCTAGAGAAATCTTTCTCTGTTGTTAGTACAATTTTTTTCGGACTTGTAAATGTATCAAATATTTTGGAAATAGTGTCGATATCTTTTGATTTAAATCTATAATGATCACCAAAATGAATGACTTTATATTTTGCTTTTAAAGTATCTAAATAGTTTTCTATTGGTTTGGGTTTTGCTATTCCTGTTACCAATATAATTTCGTATTCAGTAAGTTTGTCCTCGATATTTTGATTGGTGTATGCGTTATAAATTGTTCCATAATTGACCATTGAGAAAAATACGGAAGCACCATTTTTTATATTTCCTTGAATTTTTATTTGCTCGCTTTCAGTTATGTTTGCTGGACATTTTGAAATAATTATTATATCTGCTCTTTCAGCACCTTTTCTTGTTTCTCTTAGCTCGCCTACGGGTAGGATATAGTCATCGTAATAAAGGTTGTTGTAATCAGAAATCAATATGTTCAAACCAGCTCGTAACGCTCTGTGTTGAAACGCATCATCTAAAAGAATTACCTCCAAGTCTGGGTTGTCTTCAAGTAAAAAAATAGCACCTAGTACTCTTTTTTTCTCTACGGCAACTTTTATTTTTGGAAATTTTCGATGGTATTGATATGGTTCATCGCCAAGTATCTCTGCATTTGATTTTTCATCTGCTAGTTCGTAATAATTGGTTTTACGTCCGTATCCTCTAGATAATGTAGCAGTTTTGAATTCGTCTTGTAGTAGTCTAATTAAATATTCGATGTGGGGCGTTTTTCCGGTGCCTCCCATTGATAGGTTGCCAATGCAAATAATTGGAAAATCAAATTTAGAGGATTTGAGAATATTTTTGTTGAATAACCAATTGCGAACACCCGTAATGATTCTGTAAAGGAATGAAAATGGAAATAATAAGAATCTAAGAAACTTCATTTAGTTGAATTTATCTGTATGCTTTTTTGTTCAATTAGTGTTTGATAGCATAGGTTTTATTTGAATTTAGGTAATTAAAAAAGAGTTTAAGCTCGATTGCAGTTCAAAGACCATTTTGTTCTATAATTTAGATAGGTTATGTAAGATTAAGCATTATTTTAGATTACCTACATAAGTAAAAGCTTGTTTTGCAAATGTTTCCCATTGTTCAGCATATTCGTAAGGAACTTGTACCCATTCTTTCATTGGTCGTTTCTTCCCCGATGGGTCAAAAAGTTGAGAACCATCCAGACTCAATGCGTCTGCATGGTTTTCTCCTTTCAGCTTAAATACCATCTCATTTTGAAAAAAACATACGTAAGCTTTTTTGCCAATTTTGTAACATGGTTTTCCAAAAAGTTGTCCTTTTGTGCTGCCTTCGATATTGTTGCCTATAGCCTCAAATAGTAGTTCTTCAGTATTCATTATTTATTTCTGTATTCCACTTCTATTGCATGCAATTCTATTAGTGGCTTCATAAATTCTTCTAATTCCGTCATATCTAATTGAGAGGCTGCATCACAAAGCGCTTCGTTTGGACAGGGGTGTGTTTCTATAAATAGCCCATCTATCCCTGCGGCTACTCCTGCTCTTGCTAGTGTTTTTAGATATTGTCTAGCTCCTCCATTTGGATCTGCACTTGGTATTCCATATTTTCTGATACTGTGTGTGACATCAAAAATAACGGGGTATCCTGTTTCTCTTAAATGATAAAAGCTTCTTGGATCTACAATCAAATCATTGTAGCCAAACGCGTAACCTCTTTCGGTAAGTAAAATGTTTTCGTTTCCTGTACTTTCTATCTTAGCTACTGGTTTTGTCATGTTTTCAGGTGCTAAAAATTGTGCGTGCTTGAGGTTGATGGCTTTTCCTGTTTTTCCTGAGGCTACTGCCAATGTAGTTTGCATAACTAAGTAGGCAGGGATTTGAATGATGTCACAAACTTCGGCTACTTTTTCTACTTGATCGGGATAGTGTACATCGGTAAGAATAGAAAAACCAAATTCAGTTTTAATTTTATCTAAAATAGCTAATCCTTCATCTATTCCTGGTCCCATATAGTAGTCAACAGAACTTCTGTTATCTTTCATAAATGAAGACTTATATATAGTAGGAATGTTTAGTTTTTCAGCTACTTCTTTTACTTTTTCTGCAGTTCGCATCATTATAGATTCTTCTTCTATAACGCATGGTCCGCTAATTAAAAATAACTCATCCGCCCCACAGGTTACGTTTCCAACTTGTACTTTTTTTATGCTCATTTTTATTTTCTTTAATTTTTTTATAATCTAACAGTTTTCCATTTGCGCCACTATCCTTCTTACTTTTTCAAGGTCATCTATAGTGTCCACTGGTATCGTATCGTGTTGTGTAATTTCTATTTTTATAATACCTCCATTTTCGAGCCATCTGTTTTGCTCAAGTGATTCTATTTTTTCTAGTTTTGTTTGTTCCAAATTAGCAAATTCTCTTAAGGAATCTACTCTAAAACCATACATTCCTAAGTGCTTAAAAAACGTATGATGTTGTAACCATTTTGTCTTGTGAACATCTCTTACGTGTGGAATTACTGATCTACTAAAGTACAGTGCTTTGTTATTTTTATCAAAAACCACAAAAACTTCACTTTCGTTAAATAAATCTCCTTCGTTGGTAACGGGCATTACTAAAGTAGCTAATTCTGTAGTAGGATCTTCAAAACACGTAATCAAGCTTTTTATTTGACCAGGTTCTAAAAGAGGTTCGTCTCCTTGTACATTTATTACAAAGTCAAATTGGATATCGCTCGTTGCTTGCGTTTTTTCAAAAGCCTCCAAACATCTATTTGTTCCTGTAGTATGCGCTTTAGATGTCATTACCACATTGCCGCCAAAGGCTTTTACGGCAGCAGATATTCTTTCATCATCTGTGGCCACAACTACGTGATCTAGAATCTTACTTGTTTGTTCGTAAACACGCTCTATCATTGTTTTTCCACAGATATCCACCAAAGGTTTTCCTTCTAATCTTGTAGAACCGTATCTAGCAGGGATAACTCCTAATATATTCATAACACTTTCTAATTTGGTGCAAATATAAGGATTATATTACACTCTTCTTGGTCTTCCAATTTCCAAATTTTAAATATAGGAAAGACATTACTCCAAGAAAAAAGAAATAAACAAATTCGGTGTACCAAACTTGATCTACCGTAGGTGAGAAATAGGTTACAATAACATATGCAAAAGTTAGGTAGATGAAGATGTTTATGCTTTCTATAATTAGGGATATTCGTGTGTTTCCTGTGCCTGTGACAGCGTTAAAAATGATAAATGTTATGGCAAACATAATAACGGAGTACCTTATAACTCCTAAGGTAGCATAGGTGTCTGTAAGTAATTCGGTGGGAACGTCATAAAAACTTATTATTTCTTTTGGAAATACGAAAGCAAAGAACATTAAAGCGAGAGTACAGCCGACAGTCAATATTACTATCCTGCCTGTTAATTTGATAACTTTATCTTGCAATCCTTCACCTATTAGATTGCTGACTAGAGAATTAGTAGCTGCGCTAAATCCAAAAAGCGGTATCATCAAGACCATATAAATACTTCTTATAATGTGTGAGATTGCCAATTCGTCTTCGCCCATCTGTTCTATAATGGAAAAGAATATAAACCAACCACCGAGTGTAATGAAGTTTTGAAGCATTATCGGACTAGAAATGTTTAAAATTCTTCCGAAAATAAGCCTATCAAATTTGTGTTTGAAATTAAGTCCATATTTGTTTAAATCTACTTTGTTGGATGTATATATTATAAAGTACAAGGTGGTAACTCCTTCAGAAATTATGGATGCTAATGCGGCACCTTGCAGTCCCATATTTGGAAGTCCTAAGTTGCCAAATACCAAGCCATAATCCAAAATTACGTTTGTAAAAGACATCATGAGGGTTGAATAAAGAAGTATTTTGGTCTGTTTAGTTCCTACAAAAAATGCGATAAAAATGAAGTTGATAAACGCAAACAAAACACCATACGAACGATAATTCATAAATGAAATAGAAGCCTCTGCAATAAGGTATGATTTGGAAATAAATGTAATGAAGTAGGGTAGTGTAAACTGAAAAACGCCCCACATGATAAACGCAAAAGGGAGCATGAAATAAAAACAATGTTTAATAATATTGCCGATTTTTACAAAGTTTTGTTCTCCATTTCTTCTCGCAATGATAATCTGAGCGCCCGTTGTAAATCCTAGCCCTACAGTGGCAATCAAGAAATAAAGAATGCCCGCATTGCCAGCTGCTCCCAGTTCTATTTTTCCTACTTTGCTGAGATATAAAGTATCCACAACCGTGACCATGTTTTGTGCCACACCACTAATTATGATGGGCAACGCTATTGACCAAATGTTTTTATAAGAAAGCGATGCGTTCATTAATTGTTCAAGCTGTTGCGTGTTTTTTTTGAATGTATTTTATTTAGTACTTATGTTTACCCACTTCCCAACCTCGTTTAGCTAGTAATTCTTCGCCAGAAGCTATTGCTCCATCTTCCATTTGCGTGCCCATAGAGTCGTTCCATCTATTAAGGTATCCAAATAAGGCAATAACACCTAGTATTTCAACGATTTCACCCTCATTCCAGTATTTTCTGGCATTTTGAGCAATGGCATCGGTTACGCCATTAGGAACTATAGATGCGGCTAATGATAAATCCAAAGCTGCTCTTTCCGCTTCATTAAAAGCTGGGTGGTTGGGGTAATCCCAAATGTTTTCGACCTGTTCTTGACTTGCTCCGTATCGTTCGGCAGCACGGATAGCGTGAGCTTCGCAGTATCGACAACCCGTGGCATTGCTGCTAATATACGCTATTAATCTTTTTAGCGCACTCGTAACTTTTCCTTGATTTTCCATCACAGCTTTATTCATTTCTATAAATGCGTAGGCTATTTTTGGTCTATGGTGCATTGTAAGTACACTGTTGGGACAAAAACCTAAGGTTTCGTTGTAAAACGTAATTAGACCTTGAAGCTCTTTATCAGTTGTGTCTTCTTTTGGGCGAACTAAAGGTTGTTTCATAATGTTTGGATGAATGGGTTTGAAAAGCAAATGTATTCTAAAAGCTATAAAGATAAAGGTTTTGTAACTATTCAGCCACTCTTTGGATAGAACGCATTATTTTGAAAAGCATTGAATATTTGCAATAGTATTTCTTGCTCATTTTTTTTTAAAGTAGAAATGTAACTTTTTATTCTTGCAAAATATTCAGCATACTCAGGACTTCTAAAACAACCTGATACTTTTTGTTTCACTTTCATCATCCTCAAATCCCTTTCCGCTTGGTTATTATCAAACGGCACAACTCCATGCTTAATGAATTTTAGAAAAAGGTGTTTATGTTTTTCTAGAGCAAAGGCAAGTTTTTCATTTTTTGTTTTCGTATAAATTGAATTGTAATTTTCAATTGTTGGAGCTATTAGTTTTTCAAAAGCTTTTAGTATTCGTTGATAATCCTTCTCTAGGTATATTTTCCCTTGTTTAATTTTGTGATGAACTCCCGCAAGTAATACTGAAATATTTCGAGCCCATTTTAATTTTTTACTTTCCCATAAATATTGCAATTCTCTTAATATATGGGCATTACAAAGGCTGTGTTCACAAGCGTAACTAAAATAAGGACTAAATCTGTCGTGTACCAAGTTACCATTGAAAAGAGGTATAATGTTAAATTCGTTGATTGCTTCTTTTCCTCTTTTTTTGTGATAACCAAAGAAGCTAAGAAGATCTGTACTTAAAACATGAAACCAACCTAGTTTTCCATCAACCCTAACTCCAGTCTCATCAGCGTGAAGTACAGGGCATTGTAATAGCGCTTTTTTCGTTTCTACTTCGAAAGACGCTAGGTTATCATAACATTTAGCTTGAAAATTGGATATAGTTCCAACGGATATCCTGTGACCTGTTAAGTCATAAATAAATTCTGAAGTTCGACCATAAGGTATGACTTGATAACTGTGAGCATAAACACAAAAGGCTTTAATATTATTCCCATATTGAGCTTCTTGCACCAAGTATTCAGGAAAGTTTGACTTGTTTTTCTTGCCGCAATTACAACATACTTTTGTTATCACTTGATGTTCCGTTACTTCAATTTTTATCTTTGGTAGATCAAATATTTGTCTCGATTTTACTATGCCATCCTCTGGTAATTTAGAGTTACAACACGAACATTCTGTAATATCGTGGAATATTATTTTATCTGGCTTGTCAACTTTTGACAACTTGTTACCCTTATGTCCTACTTGACCTCCTACTTTTTTGTTCGACTTTTTACGAAGGCTTCTAGTCTTTCTATTTGGGTCTTGAGAGGGTGGAACACTACTATTCGTACTGTTCTTTGGGTTTTCATATTTTGATAGTTTCTCTTTTAAATTAAGATTCTCTTTTCTTAAAATAAGAACATCTCTTTTTAAAGTCGAAATTTCGGCAAGTAATTGTGCTATGTTTTCTTCGTCTAACAAGTTTTGTTTTTTGATGAAGCAAAGGTCGTTAACGCCTTATCGATAACACCAGATTAAAACAAAAACATACCACACACTTATTAACCAATGTTAATAAGTGTAGTGATTTTTTACTTTTTAGTAAATTCTGGGTGAATAGTTACAAGGTTTTTTAATAATTTTAAATAAAGAATGATGTACAAAGAAAAAATAAGTATATTTGCAGGCTGAAAAGAGCGTTAGGCGGCACTAACATAATTAATTTTAATCCTCTTGAAGATTGTCGATATTTGAGATACAAATTTTATCATACATATAATATGTCTGAAGAAACAAACAAAGAAGAAGTAGCAAAAACAGAAGTAGTTGCTGCTGAAACAAAAAAAACAGAAGTTAAACCAGAAGATTTTAACTGGGAACTTTTTGAAAAAGATGCTGAAGAATATTCGGCAGAAGAGCATGAGTCATTGATGGCTAAATATGATGCTACTTTAAAACAATTAGATGAAAAAGAAGTAATTGACGGTACTGTTATCGCGATTACAGACAAAGAGGTAGTTGTAAATATTGGTTACAAATCAGAAGGGATTGTTACTAAAAACGAATTCCGATACAATGAAGATTTGGCAATTGGTGATCCTGTAGAATTGTTTATTGAAACAATGGAGGACTCAACTGGACAATTAGTAGTTTCTCACAAGAAAGCTAGAATGTACAGAGCTTGGGATAGAGTTAATGAAGTTCTTGAAACAGGTGAAATCATTACTGGATTTGTTAAGTGTAGAACTAAAGGAGGTTTAATTGCAGATGTATTTGGAATTGAAGCATTCTTACCAGGTTCTCAAATTGACGTTAAGCCTATTAGAGATTATGATCAGTATGTAGGTAAAAAAATGGAATTCAAAGTGGTTAAGATTAACCCAGAATTTAGAAACGTTGTAGTATCTCACAAAGCGCTCATTGAAGCTGAGTTAGAAGAACAAAAGAAACTTATTATGGCTGGTCTTGAAAAAGGTCAGGTATTAGAAGGTATCGTTAAAAATATTACATCATACGGTGTGTTTATCGATTTAGGTGGTGTTGATGGATTGATTCATATTACAGACCTTTCTTGGGGTAGAGTTAATCACCCAGAGGAAATGGTTACATTGGATGAAAAAATCAACGTTGTTATCCTTGATTTTGATGATGACAAGAAAAGAATTGCACTTGGTTTGAAACAGTTGAGCGCACATCCTTGGGATTCTTTAGATGAAAACCTAAACGTTGGAGATAAAGTAAAAGGAAAAGTTGTTGTTATTGCTGATTATGGTGCATTTATAGAAATTGCATCTGGTGTAGAAGGTTTGATCCATGTTTCTGAAATGAGCTGGTCACAACACTTACGTTCTGCTAATGATTTTATCAAAGTAGGAGATGAAATAGAAGCTCAAATCTTAACTTTGGATAGAGAAGATCGTAAAATGTCTCTTGGGATTAAGCAATTGATGCCAGATCCTTGGGAAGGAATCGAAGCAAAATACGAAGTTGAATCTAAGCACAAAGCTACCGTTAAAAACTTCACCAACTTTGGTGTATTTGTTGAGTTAGAAGAAGGAATTGATGGGTTAATCCATATTTCAGATCTATCTTGGGAAAAGAAAATCAAGCATCCATCTGAATTCTGTACCGTAGGTCAAGAGTTAGAAGTTGTAGTTCTTGAATTAGATAAAGACAACAGAAGATTAAGTTTGGGGCACAAACAATTAGAGGACAATCCTTGGGATGTGTACGAAACATTATTTGTTGAAGGTTCTGAGCACGAAGGAACGGTTGTGAAAATGAAAGATAAATCTGGTATTGTTTCTTTACAATATGGAGTTGAAGGATTCTGTCCTGTAAAACACATGAAGAAAGAAGACGGAGAAAGCTTAAAGTTAGATGACAAAACTGTATTTAAGGTTATTGAGTTTAACAAAGACGCTAAAAAATTAATTCTTTCTCACGCTGCATCTTGGGGTGAAATGGTTGAAAACTCTAAAAGAGAAAATGCCAACAAAACTAAAAGAGCAATCAAGTCAATGAATGATTCTCAAGAAAAATCAACTCTTGGAGATTTAGATGCATTGGCTCAATTAAAAGCTAAAATGGATCAAGGTAAATAATTAACCTTATCTAATTATACTACAATCCTCAAACTTTAATTAGTTTGAGGATTTTTTTTGCTTAAATTGTATTTATACCAACTTAATATTGAAATGCATCTAATAAATAGTTTCTTTTTTTA
>CAMZLL010000019.1 GCA_947311505.1 uncultured Cryomorphaceae bacterium | reverse complement strand
CTCCAGTAGTATTGACCCCTACGTTTTGAGAGAATAAATGAATGGGCATTAGAAAAACCAAAATACTGAATTGTAATTGTATAAACTTCATATTTACCACTTAAATACATTAATAACTTGTAAATATGAAGTTTATACAATTACAATTCAGTATTTTGGTTTTTCTAATGCCCATTCATTTATTCTCTCAAAACGTAGGGGTCAATACTACTGGAGCTAATCCACATGCCTCTTCAATGCTAGATATTGTATCATCTGATAAAGGATTGCTTATTCCTAGAGTTGCCCTAACGGGTACAGCATCGGCTTTGCCAGTAGCTACTCCTGCCACAAGTTTGTTGGTCTATAATTCGGCTACAGTAAGTGACGTTACACCGGGCTATTATTATTGGGGAGGTGCTGCTTGGGTAAGGGTACTCGATAGTAGCATTAATGCTGATCATGACTGGTATGAAGTAGGAGGTACTACTGCACCTAATTCGATTAATGATGATGTCTTCACGCAGGGTAATGTTGGAATTGGAATGAATGTTCCTTTGGCGCAATTAGATGTATTATCAACAAGCGGAATTAAAGGGGTTAATGTAGTTAAATCTTCTGGTAATGCAGGGAAGGCGCAATTATTTTTAGATGAAAACAGATTTGCAGCAGGTGGGCAACACGCAAAGCATATTCAATTGGCTAATGGAGCTACACCCAATGTCGAAATTGGGGCAATATATAATGTAGGGTTATTGAATTATTTTTATATCGATGTAGATGAAACAGATGTTGGGTCTATAGCGTATAGTGGAGCTTCTTTTGCTATTAACAAAGACGGATATGTGGGAATAGGATCCACAACTCCAACATCTATATTTCATGTTAGCACTCCGCCTTCTTCTCCAGATGCAAATATTAGAATTGTATCTGGTAATTCTAATTCTGATGCTGTAGATATCACAGGGAATTCGGGTGATGTATATATAGACCATATAGTTGGAGCTACATATACGGCTACTTCAGCTACTGTAATAAGCAAAGGAGCTACTTTAAAAATAGATAAAGCACCTACGGTAGGTGCTAATGTTACCGTTACTGATAATATGGCACTGTGGGTGGCAGAAGGTAATGTTTCTTTTGGAGGAGACCTAGGAATTGGTACTACATCACCAACCGCTCCCCTTGATTTAGGTGCAATTAAATTGGATAAAGGGAATGGAGATGTTTCAGTTGGTTCTGATATATTTTTAGGAGCGCAAGGTTTGATAGCTTCCGAACATAATTTATTCATAAATATAGATTCTGATGGTAATTCAACTGGCGATCTATATATAGGTAAGGGTACTGAAACAAATGCAGCAACAAAATTATTAACCATTTTGAATACTGGTAATGTAGGTATTGGAACGGCTGCTCCGAGCGAAAAGCTACACGTTATTGGAAATATACTCGCCTCTGGAACTATTACCAGTTCGGATAGAAGATACAAAAAAGAAATAGCGAATATCGAAAATGCATCCGAACTATTGGCTAAACTAAACCCTGTAAGTTACTCATTCAGAATTGATGAATTTGCTGGTCAATTTGATGATAAAAAGCATTATGGTGTTATTGCTCAAGAAATAGAAAATGTATTGCCAGAGTTGGTTTACACTAATAAAGATGGGTATAAAGCTGTTAATTATACTGATCTTATAGCTATATTAATCAAAGCATTTAAAGAAGAAAAGGCAGAAAATATTAATTTAGAATCTAAAATAAACGAACAACTGCAATTACTCATCAAGCTTTCTGAGGATTTTATCGAATTAGAAAAACAGATTACGACATTAAAGAAAAAATGACCTAGTTTTGTTGCTTGCAAAAAGAAAGAATTGAAATAACATTTCCGATAGGAACAAGCGTCTTACATCGGTTTTACTCTCAAAAAGGTACTCGAAAAGTAATCTTTCTTATTCATGGTTATTTTGAAAATGGGAAAATATTTTATTCCGATAGCGGAAAAGGTTTTGCTCCTTTTTTGGCAAAAAACGGATATGATGTTTTTGTTTGTGACCTACTGGGTAAGGGAGAAAGTACACCAAAGGTTTCCAAAGATTTTCTCCATAGTCAATATGATATCGTTACAAGAGACATTCCTAGATACCTGCAAGAAATAAGAAAAATAGCGGGTGTTGATAACATTAATATCGGTGCACACAGTTGGGGAGGAGTAGTGGTCAATGCCTACTTGCTGAGGAGTCAGGATAAAAATATTAATGCTTTTGTGTCGTTTGGTGTAAAACGTAGAATTAGTCTAAACAATCCAAGAAAATGGATCTTAATTGATTTAGGTTGGGAATTTTATGGGAAATATATAGCTAACAAAAATGGCTTTCTTTCTGGGGCGAAATTAAAAATGGGAAATGAAAATGAACCTAAAGACTATTTTTTTCAAACTCAAAAGTGGGTAGCATCTAAAGAATGGAAAAGTGAAATCGATCATTTTGACTACATGCTAGCTAAACGATCAAATCTAGCACCCGCTCTCTATATTACTGGAAAAGGAGATAAAATATTAGGGCATCCAAAAGATGTATTAAATCATGCAAATGAAGTAGGCGCATCTCATACGGAGTTTAAAATAATAGGAAAACAAACCAAACATCTTCATGATTACGATCACATTAATCTATTAACCCATAAGGATGCTCCCAAAGATCACTTTCTTTTGGTGTTAGATTTTTTAAATCGATATAATCCTAGTTAGGGCTAACAGCCGATAATGCTTGCTGTATATCATTGATGATGTCCACTTCATTTTCTACACCAATGGATAAACGAACCAATTTATCTGTAACACCTATAGCGTTTCTAGTTTCTTCATCTATACCGATATGCGTCATAGATGCGGGGTGTTGAGCAAGACCTTCTGTGCTGCCAAGACTAACGGCTAGTTTAAATAATTTCAACGCATTAAGAAACTGAAAAGCTTGTTTTTCTCCACCTTTTATGTCAAATGAAATCATGGCACCAGGAGAGGTATATTGTTTTTGATACAATTCGTATTGTGAAGTGCCTTTTTCGAGTAAACCTAAATAATAAACCTTTTCTATTTTGTTATGTGTATTTAAAAAATCGGCAACTTTTACGGCATTACGCATTTGTTGCTCCATTCTTATTTTTAATGTTTCCAAACTTCTAAGCAGCAACCAACACGTATTTGGACTTGCCATATTGCCAAGAAATGTTCGCAGCACTTTCACACGTTGCATTACTTCTGCATTTCCCACTACCGCACCAGCTATCAAATCACTATGCCCACCGATATATTTTGTTGCAGAATACACAATCAAATCTGCACCATGTTCCATAGGGCTAGACCAAACCGGTCCCATATAAGTGTTGTCAACTACCATCATTACTTTTTTATCAGCAGTAGAATAGGTGTTGGCTATGTCTTTGCACATGCCTAAGTCTATAATGTCATTACTTGGATTGGCTGGAGTTTCTGCATATATTACAGCTAACTTATCTGCCTTACCTGACGCTTCCAATAGCTTGATAATTTCTTCTTGAGAATCTTTTGAAGTGTAACCTATTCCCAAAATACCATATTTGGGCAATATATGATTGATAAAGTGATCTGTTCCACCATAGCAAGGTTTACTGTATAATACAATATCTCCAGGATTCAAAAATTCCAAAAGAACAGTACTAATGGCAGACATGCCACTTTCAAAAAACGCACAATCATCTGCCTTATCCCACAGTGCTAACCTGTTTTCCAATACTTCCAAATTGGGATTGTTGATTCTACTGTAAATCAGTCCCAGTTCTTCACCTTGTTCTTTTTCTCGAATTCCGTATGCCAATTCAAAAAAAGCTTTTCCTTCTTCGGCTGTTTTAAAAACAAATGTAGAAGTTTGAAAAATAGGTAATTTTACTGCTCCTTCTGATAGTTCTGGCTTGTAGCCGTAGCTCATCATTAAGCTTTCTGGCTGTATATTTTTATTGTCCATTGTGCGTGTGTGTTGTTTGATTGTAAAATTACAAATAAAAGTGATTATATCTTTTAATCTATAGTAAATAGGAAAATACAAATAATTTTATTTAATTTAACAGAAAATAGGAATGTTTAAAGTAGTTTTGTTTGTCTAAAAAGAAAAAAATAAGCCATGACCAATTATAAAATGGATGCAATAGATAGAAAGATCGTCAAATATTTGCAGCAAGATGCTAAAATGAAGATAAAGGAAGTTGCCAATAAATTAACAATGACTTCTACACCTATTTTTGATCGAATAAAACGTTTAGAGAAAAAAGGAATTATTAAAGGTTATACTGCGATTGTTGATGAAAAGAAATTGGGCTATTCATTGACAGCCTTTTGCAGCATAACTTTAGAAAAACATAATAAAGAATTTATTGAGAAATTTGAAACAGAGGTAAAGCTCTTGACAGAAGTAACCGAGTGTTACCATTTAGCTGGTGGCTTTGATTATTTACTAAAACTTCATGTCAAAGATATGATGCAATACCAATCGTTTTTAAAAGAACGATTAGCAACTCTTGCAAACATCAGTAGGGTAGAGAGCTCTTTTGTAATGAGTGAGTTGAAAAACGAAAAAGTATTACCTTATTTTGCATAGTAATATATAAAAATAAAGGCTGAAAGTTTTACTTTCAGCCTTTATACCATTTGCTTATTATTAGCAATAAATTTATTTTGCAAAGGATAAGCTTACATATGTATCACTTCATCATACGCAGCAGCGGCAGCTTCCATTATCGCTTCACTCATAGTTGGGTGTGGATGTATGGTTTTGATTAATTCGTGCCCTGTAGTTTCTAATTTTCTAATAGCAACTATTTCAGCAATCATCTCTGTTACATTAGCTCCAATCATATGTCCTCCAAGCAACTCTCCATATTCTGCGTCAAATATCAATTTTATAAATCCGTCATTAGTTCCGGCAGCACTTGCTTTTCCTGATGCTGAAAACGGAAATTTACCTACTTTTATTTTGTATCCTGCATCTTTAGCAGCTTGCTCAGTCATCCCTACAGACGAAACCTCTGGCGAACAATAAGTGCATCCTGGTATGTTCCCGTAATCAATAGGAGCAGGAGATTGTCCCGCTATTTTTTCTACACAAGTTATTCCTTCAGCAGAAGCTACGTGTGCCAATGCTGGACCAGGAGTAATATCTCCAATAGCATAGTATCCAGGTATATTGGTTTCGTAAAAGTCATTGACCAAAACTTTCCCTTTATCCGTTACTATACCCACATCTTCCAATCCGATTCCTTCTATATTGGTTTCTATGCCAACAGCAGAAAGTACCACATCACATTCTATGATTTCTTCTCCTTTTTTTGTTTTTACCTTTACCTTGCACGTTTTACCTTTAGTATCAACGCTCTCTACAGAAGAGTTGGTTTTTATTTTGATTCCTTGTTTTTTAAACGAACGTTCCAGCTGTTTAGATACATCTGCATCCTCCACTGGTACTATTGTTGGCATATATTCTACTATCGTTACATCAGTCCCCATTGTACTATAGAAATAAGCAAATTCTACACCTATAGCTCCCGAACCAACAACTACCATTTTCTTAGGTAATGAAGGTAACGTTAATGCTTCTCTATATCCGATAATTTTCTTTCCATCTTGTGGCAGATTAGGCAATTGTCTAGAACGAGCACCTGTAGCTACGATAATGTTGCTCGCAGTATATTCCGTCACTTTTCCTTTCTCGTCCGTAACGTCTATTTTCTTGCCTGGTTTTATTTTACCCGTACCCATTATCACGTCAATTTTGTTTTTCTTCATCAAAAATTGAACACCTCCACTCATTTTTTCGGCTACACCTCTACTTCTTTTTACCACAGCACTAAAATCAGCTTTTACATCAGTAGCAGACAAACCATAGTCGCTTGCGTGATTCAAATATTCAAATACATTAGCACTTTTGAGCAACGCTTTTGTAGGAATACATCCATAATTTAGACAAATTCCACCTAGGGATTCTCGTTCTATTACAGCAGTTTTTAATCCCAACTGTGAAGCTCTTATTGCGGTAACATAACCCCCAGGTCCACTTCCTAATATTATAACATCGTAATTCATATCTTGATTTAATTTTGTGTGTGTAATTTTTTAAGCATCGCAAAATTAATAAATCTTATGCAATGATATTGGTATTCTATTAAATATTATTCTATTCTGATGCAAATAAGAAATTCCATTGTGCTTTTGGGCGTTACCCTTCGGGTCGGGCTGTCCACTATATCTCACGAAAGCTCCAAAAAGCTTTCGGAGGATGCCGTTTCCATCCCTAACGCAGGAAATAACCAAATTACCCCAAAATAAATATTACAGGAATTTTCTTCAGGTTGGGCGTGTTTTTATTCCAGTATTCTACCGTTTTGGTCGAAATTTTTTCCTCAAAAGTTGTGATATTACTTGCTATACAGAGCTTTGTTTTCGGAGCGCATGTTTTAAGTATGTCTTCGAGCATAGCTTGATTTCTAAAAGGGGTTTCCATAAAGATTTGCGTAGTTCCTTTAAATGCGTAATTTTCTAACCTTTTTAGATCTTTTATTCTTTCTTTTTTATCCTTGCTCAAATAGCCGTTGAAAGTAAACTTCTGACCATTAAATCCACTAGCCATCAATCCCATAAGAATGGATGATGGACCAACCAGGGGACTTACTGTAATTCCTTTTTCGTGTGCTAATGATACTACCGTAGAACCGGGGTCTGCCACAGCAGGAACACCCGCTTCACTAATTATTCCAATATTTTTTCCCTTGTTTATGGGAGCTAAAAAAGTGTCTATTTTGGTAAGGTCTGTATGTTTGTTCAATTCAAAAAAAGTAGAATTATCAATATCAAATTCTTTATCTAATTTTCTCAAATATCTACGGGTAGTTTTTATGTTTTCTACAATAAAGACGTCTAAATTTGTAATTAAGTTTTGAATATTCTCTGGAATAACCGTATCCAATTCAGAATCTCCAAGTGTCATGGGAAGCAAAAAAAGTATTCCTTTTTCCATTTATATTATAGTTTTTATTGTTGATAATGGTTACTGCTTTTTTTATATATCTTACTTTAATTTTGTTTATCACAATTCAAATTCAAAGACTTGATAATTTTGTCTTAACAAAGATATACATTCCATTTCCTAATCCTAATAATATTTACAAGAGTATTATTTTGCAACTTTTTCTAAAGTCTTGGAATTAGGGTTAACCATTAATCGTGTCGAGCACCTTTGAAAATTCTAAAGATATGCAACAAAGCAGGAAACAAAGCGTCCATAGATTCAGCAGCGCCTTTTGTCGATCCTGGTAATGCAAGTACTAACGTTTTTTCTTTCACTCCTCCAAAACTTCTCGAAAGCATTGAATATGGAGTTCTGTCTTGTCCGTATTTTCGAGCGGCTTCAGCTATTCCCGGTATTTGACGGTCGAGTAGTGGTAGTATCGCTTCTGGCGTTACGTCTCTTTTAGATAGTCCAGTGCCACCTGTGTAGATTACCATATCTATTTGCTTCTCTACATTTGCCATCAATACATTTTGAATGTCTTCTATCTCGTCAGGAATGATTTTATATTCCATTATTTCTACTTCGGATTCTTTTAGCTTTTTTATGATTGCTTTTCCTGCTTTGTCTTCTTTCTGACCAGCATAAATAGAATCCGAACAAACAATCACAGCAGCTTTAAGATCTTTTCTATATTTGTCTTTGAAGTCTGATTTACCTCCCTTTTTGTTCAGTAATTTGATGTTGTGAATCTCTATACCTTTGTCAATAGGTTTGAGCATATCGTACATGTTCAATGCTACAATACTTGCTCCGTGCATGGCTTCTACTTCTACACCTGTTTTGTAAATTGTTTTTACCGTTACGGTTACTGTTATTTCCAAACCTTCTATTTTGTACTCAATATCGGTATATTCTATGGGCATTGGATGGCAATCTGGTAATAAGTCAGGTGTTTTTTTTACGCCCAGTAACCCCGCTGCTTTACTCATCGAAAAAACATCTCCTTTCGGTACCGTTTTATTTTGAATAGCGTCTATTGTTTCTTTTTTGCTCACTACTACTACCGCTTGTGCTGTGGCTATTCTTAGTGTATTCGATTTAGTCGTTATATCTACCATTATGTTTTTTTAGCTTATGATGTTGATTTTATCCTCCTGCAAAAGGGGGAAGTAATGCTATTTCTGTAACTGTATCTATGTCTTTAATACTATTGTTTATTTCTTGATTCACAGCTACTTGAAAATTAATGTTTTGTATAGAAGGGTACTTCTCTTTGAAAAAAGAAATTAAATCAATGCCTTCTGCATTCGTAAAATAAACTTTTTCTGCTGCTTTACCAATAATTTCGGCTAGCATTCCAAAATATTTAATATTAATTTCCATTTGATATTTGTTTAAGGTCTTCTTTTGTGTTTATATTAGCGAATATTCTGCTCGTAAATTCCTCAATTGGTAAAACTACAACTTTGTAATCTAACTGCGCATTAACGCTCCTAAGTTTTAATTGGTTTTGGTCTAAATTGGTTTTAAATACTTGCCTACATTCTTTTTTATAAACACCAATTAAGGGGTGTTCTTTTTCGTTGTGCTTTGCTATCAGTACTTTTGTAGAATCACTTTCAGCTAATAATTTACGAATAACTTCTGCCGAAACAAATGGTGTATCGCAGCTGATAATAATGTTTGTTTCGGTCTTCGTTTTTTCTAATGCAGTATAGATACCGCCAACAGGGCCTTTATTTTTGATGAGATCTTCATGTACAGGGAGTCCAAATTTTTTATATTCATTATTATTACTGATTATAAGTAGTGTTTCAAAAATTGATTTCAAAGTATCAATTATGCTTTGAATCATCGGTTGTCCGTTTAGGTTTATCAATCCTTTGTCAATTCCCATACGAGAGCTTTTTCCTCCGGCTAATATGATTCCAGTAACGTCTTTTTGCATTATAATAGTGTTACGGTAATAATAAAACTTCTACTGTATCTCCTTTTGAAAGGCTGTTGACTTCGCTATCTATAAAGAGAAAGCAATTGGCATCTACAAACGAGCTGAGCATTGCAGAGCTTTGCCCTTTGTGGACGTTTACTTTGTTGCCCTTTACTTTGGCTTTTAACAAATGAGCTCGTTCTCCATTTTTGGTATAGTCGTGTGTTATGGTAGCGGTTCTACTAATTAAAGTAGGGTTGTCAGAACCCATCATACTTTTTATGGCTGTAAGTACATACACATAAAAACAAGTCAATGCTGCAGCGGGGTTTCCAGGAAGTGCAAATATTTTCACTTTATCTTTCTCACCATAATACAAGGGTTTACCTGGTTTTTGTTTTACCTTATAAAACAATTGAGTGACACCTATCTCATTTAGTGCTTTTCCTACAAAATCATAATCACCAACAGAAATTCCACCTGTCATAATTACGAGGTTACTCAATTTTATAGCTTTTTCAATGGTGTCTTTTGTAGCTTGATAATCATCTTTGACGAGAATAATAGTAGATTCAAATCCTGCATCTAACAATGCTGATTGTATCGTGTATGAATTGGACTCGTAGATTTTACCAAGAACTAATTCTTCTCCCAGTTGGGTTAATTCATTGCCTGTTACGATTAATGTAATAGCAGGTTTTTTGATTGTTTTAATTTTTTCAATGCCCAATCCACTCAGCAATCCAATGGCAGCAGGAGTTATTTTTGTCCCTTTTTTTATGACTAAATCGCCTGTATTCAATTCTTCTCCTTGTCTTCTTATACTTACTCCTTTTTTTATAGGCTCAGTAAGTTTTATAGTATTGTCTGTCCTGCTTACTATTTCTTGTTTGGCTATAGAAGTTGTGTTGCTAGGAATCATAGCTCCCGTAAATATTCGAAATGCTTCTCCGTTATTGAGGCTAAAAGTGTGTGTGTCGCCTGCTTTAATTTCTCCAATTACGGTGTATGTATCTGTTTCCGTTTCTCCACAGATGGCATATCCATCCATGGCAGATTGATTAAATGGGGGCATATCCATTTTTGAAAACACGTCTGTTGCTAGATAACAATTTAAGGCATCAATAACTGAGGTTTCTATCGTAGAAAGTTCTATCGAGCTGTTTGTAACTATTTGTATAGCGTCTTTTACATGTATCATATTTGGTCGGTTATTTACATCAAAATGGTTAAGTAAACACTCTGAAATTATGAGCAAAATCATTAAAACTTGAAGAGGAATTGACAAATTACCTGAATTAATTAAATTAATTTTGAAATATAAAAATAATGTAAACTAATGGTCAAATCAACCACGCAAATCCCTTCCTGCTCAGATTGTGAAAACAAAGATAGTATGTTTTGTTTATTATCGCAAATAGATAAAGATACTTTAGGTGCTAATAAGGGAAATAATTTTTATAAAAAAGGGCAATCTGTATTTTATGAGGGTAATCAGTCTCACGGTCTATATTGTATATATAAAGGCAAGGTCAAAATATCCAAAATGGGAGAGGGTGGCAAAGAACAAGTTATAAGGTTTGCAAAAACAGGCGATATACTGGGCTATCGTTCGTTGTTTAATAATGAACCGTATCAAGCTACTGCTACAGTACTTGAAGATGCGTACATCTGCCATTTATCTAAAGATAAATATTTAAAAATATTAAAAGAGAATCCTAGTTTATCTTGGAATACCATGAAATTACTTTCTAATGACCTTAAAAATGCTGAAACGCACCTGATTAATATTGCTCAAAAAACGGTAAAAGAAAGAATTGTAGAAACGTTACTTTTATTGCAAAGTACTTTTGGTTTTGAAAAAGATGAAAAGACTATCAGTGTTGTTCTTACTCGATCAGAAATTGCTGATGTTGCTGGCACTACTACTGAAACCGCTATTCGTACTTTGAGTGAGCTGAACAAAGAAGGGGTTATTAATCTTGTGGCTAAAAAAATACAAATACCCAACATCAAAGAATTACAACGGGTTGCTAATGTTTTTTGATTAAAACTGGAATCAGAATCTTTTTAAAACACGTGTAAAACGGTAGGGTAATATTTACCCCCCAATAGCAATCATGGATCTATTCGTTCTTAATTTTGCAAAATCATCATCTAAAACTTTTGCACCACCATGTTTTTCTTTTTTCAATAAGATAGCTTCTCTTATCAAGGGCTCTAAATTTCGTTCTTTTCGATAATTGGTAAGTAAATCGGTCTCTGTTTGAGAAAATAAGCAGTTTTTAATTTTCCCATCTGCGGTTAATCGTATTCTGTTACAAGTGTCGCAGAACGGGTTGGTAACCGAACTGATAATTCCAAATGTGCCCAAAGCACCTTTTAGACGATAGCTCCGAGTTGTGTCGTTTTCTTTGTCTTTTATTTTTTCAATTTGAGATGTTCCAAAATGTGAAGTAGCAATGCTAAGCATTTCTTTGAATGAAACTTTTTTGTCCCAATTCCAATTGTTGCCGTCAAAGGGCATAAATTCTATAAATCTAATGTGGATGTTCTTTGCATTTGACCACTCTATAAAGGCAGGTATTTCATGTTCGTTGAGATCCTTAATTACCACGACATTTAATTTTAGATGAAAGTTATGCTGAAGTAATAAGTCAATGTTAGCTTTTATTTTATTAAAATAGCTTCTTCTCGAAATGTTATTAAAACTCTTTTCGTCCAATGAATCTAAACTCACATTAACAGATTTTATTCCTGCTAGTTTAAATGTGTTTATAAATCGATCTACCAATACAGCATTTGTTGTGATGGTTAGTTCTACTGGAAGTTTTCCCAATTCAAGAAGCAAATGTGCAATATCTTTTTTGATAAGAGGTTCTCCGCCAGTTAGCCTTATTTTTTTTATGCCCATTTTAACAAACGTTTTTGCTATACCAATAACTTCTTCTGAGGTCATAAAATTGGCTTTGTCTCTCTTTTCTATACCTTCTTCTGGCATACAGTAAAAACATCTGAGATTGCACCTTTCAGTAAGCGAAATACGCAAATAATCATGTTTACGACCAAAGTTGTCTATTAAATGGGAATTATGGGTCATAGATTACGTTTGTACATTTATAAGTGTATACAATGATACAATTAAAATTTGGTTATCTATTTTTTGATTAGAATTAATTACCTTTGGGTTCTTGAAAAAAAAGACAATGAATACAGAATACTCAAAATTATTAGCGCCATTGGATTTAGGTTTTACCACTTTGAAAAACCGAGTAATCATGGGGTCAATGCATACAGGACTTGAAGAACAAAAAAATGGGTTTGAAAAAATGGCCGCTTTTTATGCTGAAAGAGCAAAAGGTGGTGTTGGATTAATCGTAACAGGTGGAATCGCTCCAAGTATAGCTGGTTGGGTGAGCCCGTTCTCCAGCAAACTAACGAGTAGTAAAACCGCTCAAAAACATAAAATAGTAACAGATGCGGTACACAAAAATGGAGGGAAAATCTGTATGCAAATTTTACATACCGGAAGATATGGATATCATCCTTTTGCTGTAGCTCCTAGCAATATCAAATCTCCAATATCTCCATTTAAACCTTGGGCGTTATCAGGAAGAGGTGTAGAAAAGACGATTAACGATTTTGTAAATTGTGCAAAACTATCAAAAGAAGCAGGCTATGATGGGGTAGAAGTGATGGGAAGTGAAGGCTACCTTATCAATCAATTTGTAGCAGCTAAAACAAATAAAAGAACCGACAAATGGGGAGGTAGTTATGAAAATAGAATTCAGTTTCCTTTAGAAATCGTAAAAAGAATACGAGCTGAGGTAGGAGTGAATTTTATTATCATTTTTAGACTTTCTATGCTAGATTTGGTAAAAGGAGGAAGTACTTGGGATGAAGTGGTAATCTTGGCAAAAGAATTGGAAAAAGCGGGGGTTTCCATTATAAATACTGGAATTGGATGGCACGAAGCCAGAATACCTACCATTGCGACTATGGTTCCCAGAGCAGCTTTTAGTTGGGTAACCAAAAAAATGATGGGAGAAGTGGCTATTCCACTAATCACAACCAATAGAATAAACGACCCTAAAGTGGCTAATGATGTGTTAGAAGACGGCTGTGCAGATATGGTGTCTATGGCTCGCCCTTTTTTGGCAGACCCTGAATTGATAATTAAAGCGGAGCAAGGTCGTGCAGACGAAATCAATACCTGCATCGGATGCAATCAAGCCTGCTTGGATCATATATTTAAAAGAAAAACAGCTAGTTGCCTGGTCAATCCAAGAGCTTGTAATGAACAAGAATTAAATTATATAAAAACAAAAAAAGCTAAAACCATAGCGGTGGTTGGTGCTGGTCCTGCTGGATTAACAGTGGCATCTATTGCTGCCGAACGAGGTCATAAGGTTACTTTGTTTGATACAGCAAAAGAAATAGGAGGACAATTCAATATTGCAAAACAAATACCAGGAAAAGAAGAATTTTATGAAACGTTGAGGTATTATAAACGTCAATTGGAATTGCATAATGTAGAAGTACAGTTAAATAAGACGGTAACTGAAAATGATTTGCTCCATTTTGATGAAGTGGTAATCGCTACAGGAATTATTCCTAGAAAATTAAATATAGAAGGTATTGAAAGAGATAACGTACTTTCGTATCTTGATGTATTAAAGCATAAAAAAGAGGTTGGAAAACGAGTTGCAATCATTGGAGCTGGAGGTATTGGATTTGATACAGCTGAGTACCTTGTACACGAAGGAAAATCTACTGCACTAGATGTCCAAGCATTTCTGAAAGAGTGGGGAATTGATCCTACCAATGAAGCACGTGCAGGTATTGAAGGTATAGAAGCATTGCCAAATCCTTCGCCAAGAGAGGTTTACTTATTGCAGCG
>CAMZLL010000018.1 GCA_947311505.1 uncultured Cryomorphaceae bacterium | reverse complement strand
TATTTCTGATCCTGACCCAAGAGTGGAGGATAGGATCTCAAAGCTAACCGAAAGTGAAATAGGGTATCACAAGATAAAATCATTGAAGAAAAACGGAGTTAAACTAAAGTACAAAGTGGTTGGTACTATTTTAGAGGTCCAATTGGATGCTCCCATATTACCCGGTAAGAAAACGATATTTGAAATGGATTTTGAAAGTCAAGTTCCCGTTCAAATTAGAAGAACCGGTAGAGATAATAGCGAAGGTGTAGATTATTCTATGACACAGTGGTATCCTAAATTGTGCGAATACGATAGAGATGGATGGCATTCTAATCCTTATGTTGGGCGTGAATTTCATGGTGTTTGGGGTGAGTTTGATGTGAAAATATCGATAGATAAAAAATACCTACTTGGAGGAACTGGTTATGTGCAGAATCCGCAAGAAGTGGGTTACGGATATGAGAATAAAGACAAAGCTTTAAAAACTCCTGAAGGAGATAAGTTGACATGGCATTTTAATGCGCCAAATGTTCATGACTTTGCTTGGGCGGCTGATCCTAATTTTGCTCATGATCAAACGACCTTGAATAATGGAACGATAATGCATTTCATTTATCTAAAAGATACTCTTGTTCAAAACTGGAAAGATTTAGCACCAATGGCTAAAAAAGGATTTGAATATGTAAATGCGAATTTTGGGGAATATCCATTTAAGCAATATACGGTTATCCAAGGGGGAGATGGTGGTATGGAATATCCGATGTGTACGTTGATAACAGCTCATGGTAGTTTCAATGGGTTGGTAAGCGTTACCATTCACGAAGGGTTGCACAGTTGGTTTCAGGGATTGTTAGCTACCAATGAATCTAAATATCCTTGGATGGATGAAGGCTTTACCACTTTTGCTCAGTACAAAACGATGGATTATTTGTATGAAAAGAATTCATTGAATCCGCTGATTAGAAATTACAAAGGATACATACGATTGGCAAATACCGACCGACAAGAACCTTTGACTACTCATTCTGATTTTTATAAAAGCAATGGCGTGTATGGAAGTAATGCATATTCTAAAGGGGCTGTTTTTATCATGCAACTAGGCTATATAATTGGAGAGGAGGCGTTGATGCGAGGTATGAGGAGGTATTATTATGAGTGGAGATTTAAGCATCCAACTCCGCAAGATTTGAAGAGAATAATGGAAAAGGAATCTGAAATTGAGCTAGATTGGTATTTTGAACAATTTATTGGTACTACCAATACTATTGATTACAGTATTGCAGCCGTTTCTGAAGAGGAGGATTTCACCGCTATAAACTTAAAAAGAATCGGTGCAATACCAATGCCGTTAGATGTCGTTGTAAAATTTGAGGACGGCTCTATTAAGTGGTTTTATATTCCCATGCGTATAATGCGAGGAAATAAAGGAAGTGATTTGTATAAGATAACAAGAGTAGATAAAGAAGCTTGGCCGTGGGTGTATCCATCTTATCAATTGGAGGTTGATAAATCTTATGGAAAAGTAGTTTCTGTTGAAATTGACCCCTCTAATCGATTGGCAGATATAGATCAAAGTAATAATATTTGGTCTATTAAAAGTGGAGAATCAACGGAGATTATCTTTAAAGGAAAGTAAGATGACAATTAAAATTACATAATCACCTACAGTAATATGCTTATGTATTCCCTTGCTTCTTTACATTTTTTTGAGAACAACTTGAGTTTTTTTTGATCAAAGTTATTTGGGTTAGATTCGATATTTTGACAAAGTTGACTTAATTCTTCAAACCCAAGCATGGATAAAGATGCTTTCATTTTATGAGCGATTTCTGCGAGCATTGAGTAATTATTGGTTTCAAGAGCTTTAATTAATCTGTTTAAATCAATTTTATTATTTTTTATGAATGCTTTAAAAATATTTATTTTAAAGGCTTCGTCTCCATTTGATATATTATCTATGTAGGAGAGGTTAAGTTTTTGTTCAATAACCATTTTCTCGAGTGTAGAAAGTAGTTTATTAGGAGTGTAAGGCTTGTGGATAATGGTGTTAATCCCTGCTTTTTCGATTTTATTTAACTCCTCTTCCCAGATACTTGCTGTGATAATAGCTACAGCAGTATTCTTGTTTTGTTCTGTTTCTTTTATTGCGTTAATGGTTTCTATTCCATTTATTTTTGGTAGGTGTAAATCAACAAGTATAGCGTCATATTTTGCCTTTTTAGCCTCCTTTAGAGCAGATTCACCATCTCCACATACGGTTAGGTTTAGTACATTGTTTGATAAAATACGGTTGATCAGAAGTTGATTTAGCTGATTATCCTCTACCACAAGTACGTTCAGATTTAAAGTTTTTGGTGGTCTGTCAATTTTTTTATCTGATTTATTCCGAGGAGTTAGAGGCGATATTTCAGGGAAATTTAATTGAAATGAAAAAGTAGAACCAATATTAACTTTACTTTTTACTTCAATTTTACCATCTTGCAATTCGATGAGTTGTTTCACAATAGAAAGTCCTAACCCAGTACCTCCAAATTCATGTGAGGTGAAGTTTTCTGCTTGAGAATAACCTTCAAATATAAAGTCTATTTTTTCTTTATTTATTCCTATGCCAGAATCTGAAATTGTAAAAATCACCACATCATCTAAGGGGTTTGAGACTGTTAAATTAACTTTTCCTTCTTTTGTGAATTTAATAGCGTTGTTTAGTAAGTTTACGAGGACCTGATTTAATCTTAATTTATCACCAAAAACTATTCTATCCGTATCGAAATTAACAGTTAAAGTATAGCTTAAATTCTTTTCAGTAGCTTTATTTTTTAAAAGATTAAAAGCATTTTCGATTTCTTCGCAGAGATTAAAGGCTTCCTTAAAGATGGAAAGTTTCCCTTCATTTAGTTTTGAGAGATTAAGCACATCGTTAACTATGTCGAGTAAATTAGAGCTTGCTTTTTTTATGGCAGAAATATTTACAGCTTGCTCTGGGTTTAAATTGGCAGTGTCGAATAATCCTGAAAACCCCAAGATAGCATTGAGGGGGGTTCTTAGTTCGTGTGTTACGCTCGCTAAGAAAGACTGTTTTTCCAGTTCATTGGCTTTTGCTTTATCTCTAGCAACTTCTAGTTCTTTTAACGTTTTATAAAGACGCTCAATGTTTAAATCTGCTATTTGGTTTGTGGTGTGAATTTCTTTTTGAAGTAAGTGAAAGTTCGTATTCACAATTTTGAACTCTTGGATTGCATTTAATAAGGTTTGAACTTTAGGAGTATTTAGATTGTTTTTTTTAATTTTTAAAAAAGGTGCGCCACCACATTTGGGAGTTAGGTCTTGCGTGTCGTCATTCCAAAGTAGGATTATAGAGGTGGGAAATCTTTGCGTCAAGAAAGTCCACTTTTCTTCATTTTCGATAGTGCTAATGCTACTAGTTACAAAACAAATAGCATCGTAATTTTTAGTTTTACTATAGTTTTTGAGTGTTTTATTTTGAATATCTATTTCCGAAACATCAAAAGAGTATCGTTTGCTATCAGGGTCTAATGTAAAGTCATCAGCTTTAGAGGCGTAAACCACTAATAATCTAACTTTGTCAATAATCGATGAACTAGTCTTCAAAACTGATAAATTCAAAGTTTAAGTTGAATATTCTAGCAAATATTTCCCCGACTTGCTTCATTTCATCATCGTCTATGCAGTAGTGCCATACCACCTTAGTGTCATTACAGTTGTTAGATATTTGGGTGAACATCTGAGCTAGATGCTTGTGAGAAGCAGTATTGAAATAATCTAAATTCATATCTATTTTGGTAATGCAACTGTGACTTTGAAAAAGAGCGTCAAGCCATTCTCCCAGTTGGCGGTAGGTTTCGTCAGCATTGGCAGGAATAGATCTGCCATGAATTGACAGTGTACTCACCTCTTCATCAAAAGATATTTGAGGAGTTACTTCTGTGCCTTTTATAAATAGTGATTTCAAGATTAAAAAGTTTTAAATTTAATGTTCAAATATACAACAATCAATTTGAATATAGAAAGGCAAAACCAATAATCTATTAAAGTCTATGTATTTAGAGTTGTTGTGAAATGCGTAGAAAGCGTTTTTAAGCCTCTTCTAAATCAAACGAATAACTTTCCATTATTTGGTTGCAAAGCATCTTTTTACATGCTTCGTTTACTTTTGTGCTAGCCTCTTCTTTAGTATTAGCCGCAATTAGTAACGTAATGTGCTTACCTATTCTTACATTTGTGATTTCTGCAAGGCCAACATTTCCCATGCTCTGAGAAACCGCTTTTCCTTGGGGGTCTAACAATGCCTCTAGTGGCATAATATCTATATTTGCTTTAAATGTCATTTTTTACTTTTTATAAAGTTATTAAAAATTGAAATAATAAGATACAAAAGTATGATAATTGGCGTAGCAAGGAAGATATTATTTATTAACAATGCAGAAAAAATAACAACGATACAAAAAATCAGGAATATAAAGCGAATTTTATTTTCATTCCATCCAAAGGTTTTAAATTTTAATGCAATAAGGGGGATATTAGCATTTAAAAGCAAAGAGAAACTGACAATAAGAAAAGGAAGGCTTGTTGTAATATAGCTCATTTGTCTCAAGTTAATCTCACCAAATTCAAAGACTAATGGTATTGAAACAAAGAAAATAGCATTTGCAGGAGTCGGTAAACCTATAAACTGATCGCTTTGGTTGGTGGAAATATTAAATTTTGCCAATCTAATAGCAGATAAAAGTGGAATGATAAAAGATATATATGCTCCATATTCTTCAATGAAACCATTACTGCAAGGTTCAATAAACGATTTAAACGCGTGATCTACAAACGTGAACATAATCAGTCCTGGTGCTATGCCAAAAGTGACCATGTCTGCAAGGGAATCTAGTTGCTTGCCTATTTCTCCACTAACGCCTAGTATTCGGGCAAAGAAGCCGTCAAAAAAATCAAAAAATAATCCCAAAAAGACAAACGAAGAAGCAATCCATAGTGAGTCGATCACAAACGAATATTGTATAGCTAAAATCCCACAAGTAAGGTTGGATAGTGTTATTATATTTGGAATGTGTTTCTTCATCTTTAAAGTCCAAAAATAGACAAATAGATACAATTTAAACTTCATTTGTTAGTTATTATCAAAAATCGTGTGAATTAGTACATAAGATTTTGTAATTTTAACCTAAAGAAAATTGTAAATGATAAAACTATTGATAATAACCTTTATTTTGTTTTTAAGCTCATTCTTGAGTTTTGCACAAGATAATACCCCCAAATATAGTAACGAGTTTTTGAATATTGGCGTAGGAGCAAGAGCTTTAGCAATGTCAAATTCTGCAATAGTTTCTACCAATGACGTTACAAGCGGATATTGGAATCCAACAGGTTTGTTAGGTGTTGAAAGTGATTTGCAGTTTGGTTTGATGCACAGTGAATATTTCGCAGGTATAGCTAAGTATGATTATGGAGCAGTTGCAAAAAGGTTAGATTCTACAAGTGCTGTATCTTTCTCTGTTATTAGATTTGGGGTAGATGATATACCTAATACTACTGAGCTAATAGATAATCAGGGAAATATAGATTATAATCGAATTTCCTATTTTTCAGCTTCAGATCTAGCTTTTGTTTTTTCGTATGCAAAAAGAATTAGAACGCATTTGAGTCTTGGAGGAAGTGCTAAAATTATTAATAGAAAAGTAGGTGACTTCGCTAAGTCTTGGGGGTTTGGAATTGACTTTTCATTGGCATATCAAAAAGATAAATGGAAATTTGCAGTAATGGGGAGAGATATTACTTCTACTTTTAATGCTTGGTCATATACTTTGAGCGATAGAACCATAGAGGTTTTTACGCAAACGGGCAACGAAATACCACAGAATGGATTGGAAATAACGTTACCTAGAATAATTCTAGGTGTAGCAAGAAGTTTTGAGATAGGTGAAGACTTCACGTTTCTTTCTGAACTTAATACTGATGTCACTACTGACGGAAAACGTAATGTACTTGTGGTAGGAAATCCTTTTTCGCTAGACCCTCATATTGGTTTTGAGCTAGGATATAAAAACATCGTTTTTGTAAGAGGAGGCGTTGGAAATGTACAACGAATAACCAAAATAAACGGAAACGAAGTTTTAACGATACAACCTAATATTGGAATAGGCATCCGTATCAAAGGAATTGATATCGACTATGCTTTGACAGACATAGGAGATGCATCTACAGCACTATATAGTAATGTTTTCTCATTCAGATTTAATTTAAATCCAAAGAAGACTGAATAGATTTTACCGATATTTTATTTTACTATTTATCTCAACCTTCCTTTGTATAGGTCTTTTTCCTTTGCGCTTTTATGCACAGAATTTTGGAAATGAATGGATTGATTTTTCTCAAAAATATTTTTCTTTTCAAGTTGTAGAAGACGGTTGGTATCGATTGGATTATGCTACAATAAATTCAGGTTTCCAAAGTCAAGGTGTTGATATTTCGACAATAAATACCAATGCATATCAAGTCATTGGTCGTGAAAAGGAACTTTCCATTCATGTTCAAGACGGTGGTGATGGAGTTTTAAATCCTGGTGACTATATTGAGTTTTATGGGCAGAAGAATGACGGCTGGAAGGATTCTTTGCTGTTTGAAGATCCCGCTGATATGGCGGATGCATATTATAGTTTTGTCAATGATACGATTAATTACTATATCACATTTAAGAATATAGGAGTAGGTAAACGAATTCAAGACCATCTTGATGTAAACTTAATCAACTATCCAGTACCAGATTATTGTTGGACAAAAAACTATGTGAGGCACGTTACTTCTAGTTACAATTACGGACCTTTGTTTCATAACTTGTCCTCTCCTGTATATGGTCGTGGAGAGGGGTGGACACTTGGGTCTTTTAATCATAGCTCATATAAAGACACTTACATTAATACTAAAAATGCCTTTACTGGAGTCAACAGTCCTAATGCAATCATAAATTCAGCTATTTCAAGCGCATCTAATCCTACAGTATCTGGCCCTTATAATCATTCGTTCAAAATGCAATATACCAACGCGAATATAGACCTAAAAGACACCGCATTTTTTGGTTATGATTTGATTAAACTTCAGGCAGAAGTTGATCCGAGTACACTCAATAATGGCAATACTAGGGTGAGGCACAGAGGGATAAGCATTGGTCAAGGGGGTAATGAAAAACTATTTCTTTCATCTGTTTCTATTATCTATCCGCATACTTTTGATATGGAAGGAGCTAGTTTCAAAGAGTTTTGGTTGTCTAATAGCATTTCTAACGTTAAGCAGACGCTGCACCTCTCTAATTTTAATGCCATTACGCCAAGACTATTTGTCTTGAATGATGGTTTAGTCAAAGAATTGCCACTTGTAGCTAATGGTACAGATTGGGATGTTGTAGTTCCTAATAATATGAACAACGACAGTATTCACCTACTATACCTAGCAGATGAAAATCATATATCGATAGCTAATATTAAGGCAGTATCAGCAAATGCACAGTTTTCTGACCTGAATAACCTTTTGGCCACCGATGCTTTTATCATCGTTACCCACAGCACGTTGATGGGAGCGGCTTCGCAATATGCCAATTATCGATCATCTGCGCTTGGAAGAATGAATGATGTAGTATTGGTGGATATTGACGAACTGTATCATCAGTTTGGAGGAGGAATAGAAAAACACCCAGTCGCCATTCGTTCCTTTATAGATAATAGCTTGACGAATTGGGGATCTAAACCCAAGCATCTATTTTTAATGGGCAAATCTATAGGAAATAAAGCAGATCAAAATTTAGGATCCAGAGAGAGTACAACATCATTTCATCATAATTTAGTGCCTACTTGGGGGTATCCAGGTTCAGACAACCATATTACACAAGGACTAGATAATTCTGAAAATAGTTATGGAATTGCAACCGGTAGATTAAGTGCTACCACCCCACAACAGGTGCTGGATTATTTAGACAAGGTGATGGCTTACGAAAATGAGCAAGTGCAAACATCAGTATATGATATACCGAATAAAGAATGGCAAAAAACAGTGTTGCATTTTAACGGTTGTACTGACCCTTCGGAATGTCTTGTGATAGATTCTTATATTAATCAATTCACTACCACAATTGAAGATACGTTATTTGGTGCAATGTCTAAAACCTATAAAAGAGACCCAAACTCTACGGTGCTCAATTCGCAAGACTTTTTCAAGGTTCAACAACACTTACTTGATGGGGTTTCATTGATTACGTTTTATGGTCATGCCTCCTCGGGAGGTGGGTTTAGTCAAAATATAGATGATCCCAGTAATTGGAATAATTTTGAAAAATACCCTGTGGTCATTGGTTTAGGTTGTTATACAGGAGATGTTCATGGTGTTGCTACCAATACCTATACAGACCAATTAATCTTAGCAAAAGATGAGGGAGCGGTAGCCTTTACATCTACGGTCAAACTGGGGTTCATTTCTAATATTGGTTATTATACAGCTATTTATTATAATTATTTAAGTAAAAAGAATTATTTAGGTTCAATTGGTGAGAGTATGAAGATGACCACCGATAGTTTGAATGATTTATTGAGCGGGGGTGTGTGGAATATTCCCGATGAATCTAACTATACTGCGATGTCGTTGCAGGGAGACCCCTCGTTGCGTCTTAATGTGCATGAAAAACCAGAAATAGTACTTGATGAAAACCGAATATGGACTACGCCTAGCTTGATTGATTTATCGGTAGATACCTTTGATTTGAATATTGTAGTAACGAATATTGGTCACGGATTTGTAGAAAATTTTGACTTAAGTGTAGCGCGATCTACTTCCTTAGGAGTGGATAGTATATTTATTGTTCATTTTACGCAGTTAATGAATAGAGATACAGTTGTTCTTCGTATTCCTACCAAACATCAAACAACTAACGGACTGAATACGTTTGATATCTCAGTAGATTTGCCACTTTCTGTTGTCGAAGAGCAATATGACGAAACGAATAACAATCAGATCGTTTTCTCAACCTATGTCTCTACCAATGGATTGAAACCTATTTGGCCTTACGAATACGGTATCATACCTAATGATACCGCTACATTAAAGGCGAGTACGCTCAACCCGTTTGAGCCAATGACTAATTATATTTTTGAAATAGATACAACAGACTTGTTCAATTCTCCCTTTAAAAAGACGCAACAAATTTCTAGTATTGGGGGAGTTATAGAGGCTTATACAGGAGATTGGATTGGAGCAGGAGGTGGTTCTGATTCATTGGTTTTTACAGATTCAACCGTTTACTTTTGGAGGTGTTCGCCAGATGAGCTGGATAAAAATTGGCTGGAAAGTTCATTTCAATACATTCCAGATAAATGGGGATGGGGACAAGCTCACTTTTTTCAATATAAAAATGATTATTTTGGAGGGATAAATTATAACCGAACCAATCGAAAATTTGAATTTGAACCCAACATGGCAAAAATTAGTGTGGTTTCGAATATTAGTTTCACAACTGGAGCCGAATGGAATGGTACTCATTGGAATTTGTCAGGGGTGCAAATGGATTATGGTGGATGGTTGACTCCCTCTATTATGATTGGAGTGGTCGATCCATGTTCTTTAGAGCCTTGGGGAACACCTTGGGAAGATCCTACGGATAATACTATATATAATGCCGATCATTGCTTTGGTCAATTGAACGGAGATCCCTCTGTTTGTTCTGGTAGTGCGCTTCTTGGAAGAGATCGTATTCATAAGTTCTTTATATTTAGATTTAACAATGTTGCTGAAATGGATTCGCTGACCTCTATGCTGAATACCAAAATTCCTAATGGACACTACCTAATAGCATATACATACATACCAGATAGTTATACATCTCCAATGAATTTGTATGCTGCTATGCCTGTAGATTTGATTACTGCTTTTCAGAATCTTGGAGCAACAAATATTACCAATACCCAAGCCGATGACGGATTTGTTTTCTTTGCTCGAAAAGGTTTCCCTGCAAGTGTACAGGAAGTACATACACCCAATACTATAACTGGAGGAGTAGATGAAGATGTGCAAGTGTTAACTTTTGAAACTTTAGTTGAAGGTTGCGAATTGGGAACTATTAAATCTGAGTTGGCTGGTCCTGCATTTAGTTGGAACGCCCTATATTGGCAACACCATAGTATAGATAACAGCTTATCAGACAGCTCTATGCTTCGTGTGTATGGGTTGGATTATAATCTTGTCGAAACATTACTCATTGACACCTTGATGACACTTGATGACTCAATACTCAATCTAAATACTTTTGTTGATCCTATTTTGTATCCATACATCAGACTAGAGGGAGAGTTTCACGATACGCTTACTTTTACGCCTTCACAAATGAATAGATGGCAAATTATTTATGAGCCCGTACCTGAACTTGCTGTCAACCCAAAAAAAGGATTCTATAGTAAGAATCTTGGAGGGGTCTTGACTCAGGGAGATTCTGCTCAGTTTTCTGTAGCTATAGAGAATGTCAGCGCTTTTGATATGGATAGTGTACGTTTAGATTATTGGTACAATGCATCAAATGGAGGAGGAGTAGCGATTCCCTACACGAGACAAGATTCACTATTGCATGGAAAGGTGTTGATAGACACAGTTTCTTTTGCTACCGCAAATTTATCGGGATTGAATTATTTTAGAATGGTTGCCAATCCGTATGTGAATGGTATGATTCAAGATCAGCCCGAGCAATTTTATTTCAATAATATTGCTCAAAAATCATTTGAAATAACAGAAGATAATATTAACCCAATATTAGATGTTACTTTTGATGGTATGCATATCCTAAACGAAGATATCGTAAGTGCAAAACCGGAAATATTAATTACACTTGACGATGAAAATCAGTTTCTTTTATTGGATCAAGATAGCGACACTTCTAATTTTGAAGTGTTTTTAAAACGACCAAATTCCAATTCATTTGAGCACATCTATTTTATGAACGGATTGGGAGAAGAGGTGCTAAAATGGTATCCGGCTGAAAATAGTAAAAATGAATTTAAAATAGAATATAACCCAGAATATACGGAGGATGGTATTTATACATTGCAAGTACAGGGAAGAGATAAGTCCAATAATTTTTCTGGGGATTTTAGTTATGAGATTTCTTTTGAGATAATCACAGCGTCAACTATTACACACTTGTTTAATTACCCCAACCCTTTTAGTACCCATACCCAATTTGTGTATACGCTTACTGGAAGTGCACTACCAGATCAAATGCAGATACAAGTAATGACCGTTACCGGAAAGGTTGTACGTGAAATAGATTTAGCAGAACTTGGAGCTATTCATGTTGGAAATAACCGTACAGAATATGCTTGGGATGGAAAAGATCAGTTTGGAGATCAATTGGCAAATGGGGTTTATCTGTATAGGGTAATAGCTAAGATAAATGGCAAAGATATCGATCATCGAGAAACAAATGCTGATATACGTAGTTTTAAGCAAGGATTTGGTAAAATGTATTTATTGAGATGAAAAGAATAAAAGTTAGAGTCGAAAAGCTATTTAGTTTTGCTAATGTTGGTATAAGTTTACTATTTGTTTTATTATTTTTATCCTGTAGAAATGATGTAGTTTATGAAAAATATGAAGCCACTGCTAATAATATTACATGGAGCAAAGAAG
>CAMZLL010000017.1 GCA_947311505.1 uncultured Cryomorphaceae bacterium | reverse complement strand
TCAAGAGGAAAATTCCAAAGAGATTTCTATCCCCATTGTAGAAGTAGATAACACATCGGAAAGTGAGTCGGAAAGTGATATAAAAGAAAAGGAAGAAATTGAAATAACAGAAAAAAAGCAACTATCTTTTGAACCACAACTGGCAACGGGTACCGTTTTTAATTTTGAAGATAGCTTTGACATGCAAGTTCAATATCAAAAGTTTAAAGAATTAGCAGCGTTTGAAAATCTAAAATTCCAACCAATAGGGAATTTTGAACCATCGATTTTAGATGTTTCTTGGGATGAAGCGATTTTATCTAAAAAAGGAGAAACATATCGTTTGGAGTTAATAAAAAAGGGGAACTCTATGTTTTGTGAGGTTTTGCCAGTAAAGTAATACTTCATTAATAGCAAAACCTCAGGTTTAATAGCAGGTAAATAAAACAATTATTTTATTGTAACAGCTTGATTAGGATTTTGTGCCACATCGTATGAAACGATTACGCAAGAATAATTATTGTTAAGTGTTTTAATTTTTACCCATCCATAATAATTTTGATTATTATCATAGAAGCTCAACCCTAAATATTGAATAGCATTTTGGGTGAATGAACTTTGAACATTGTCTTCTAATATTCTGTTACTAGCAACCCCGTTGGGTGTCGAAAATCCATTTCCTGACCCATCAATTATATCATTTACGTTGTATTTTCTAGCTTGTACGAATTGGGTGTTACCATTTGTGTATTCTGATAATAAAAATGCTCCATATCCAGCAGCAAACTCTATTTTTCTATTTGGTTCGGTAAAGAATCCGATTGTATTTGAGTCTAGTGATTTAAACGAATAATAAGATGATGTAGGAGTCGTCATTGAGGTGTCAACACCTGTTCTCGTTAGTTTTGAGCTCCATTCATAATCATTTCCAGTAGTGGAGAAGTCAATAGTGTCACCTACTATAAAAGTGTTGGTCTTCGTATCTGAACCCGATGAAGCAAGTGGAAGTACACAAGATCCATCATCTTTTTTTGCTGTACTATCGTAGTTTGTTGCGTTTTCGTTGGTACATCCTTTCTTTTTGCAAGATGTAGTTATGGTGGCTAGCGATAGCGCCATTATAGCAGATAGAGTTACAAAGTTTTTAAAGTTTAAAGTCATAGTATAATTGTTTAGTTTAATCAAAGTTAATGAAAAACATCTCAACGCTAGTGTTTTTTTTTAAACGCACAAGTCTTACATTGTCAATGTAGAGCATCATCTCAAGGAGCTCACAAGAAAAGAAGGAAATGTGACTATACTTATTTGGGTAAAATGATGCCCTCAACTATAAAACAGTACCTTTTTTTAGATTAAAATCCGTGTTACCCGAATTATAAATCAGACACCACGAATCACCCTGTATAAAGGAAGTTTGGATTTTTTAAAGTATAGTGGGGTTAATACTTTTACGTATCTTAATCCATTTCTCTTGAGGATTCTTAACATTAACTTAATATACTTTTTTGGGGTAGAAGTAATTTTAAAAATTACTTTAGCAGTTGATAAAATTAAAATCATGAGACTTAAGTTAAATTTAGTGCTATTCATTCAGGTTGTTTGTAGCGTTTTTATGTTGAGCAACATTAATGCACAAGTTAATGAAAATTCAAAAGAGCTAACAGCCCAATTTTTTTACAATATAACAGTAGAGGGAGGTGAGGAAAAAGCGACCGTAACTTGGTCTATAGAAAATGACGCAATCAATTTACTAAAGAATTCTAATGCTAAGGTTGTAATTAAATACATTAATAAAGTAAACAAAAAGAGAATAAAACATGGTGCAACGAATGTACATTGGCAATATACTCAAGCTATTGATATTACCGAGCATTCCTATGAAATAAAAAACTTAACCGGAAAAGACACTTATTATTTTAAAATAGGTATTGCTAAGAATGGAAATACAGAAGCCCATGAGGATATAATATGGTCAGAAGTTACCGAAGCAAAAACCAAAAGAGGTTGGGGAATAGCAAAGCTTTTGATTCTCATAGGAGCATTAGGCTTCTTTATTTATGGAATGAAGGTCATGAGTGAAGGGTTGCAACAAGCAGCTGGTTCTAACCTTAGAAACATGCTTGGGTCTATTACCTCTAATCGTGTAAAAGGGGTATTGACAGGTTTTGGAATAACCTCTATTGTACAATCATCCTCTGTAACAACAGTCATGACGGTGAGCTTTGTAAATGCAGGATTGATGACACTTCGCCAATCTGCAGGTGTAATGATGGGGGCAAATATTGGAACCACAATAACCGGATGGTTGATTTTAGTTATTGGATTTAAAGTAAGTATAGCTAGTTACGCCTATATCATTATTGCATTAGCTTCACCATTGTTATTCATTAGCAAAGGAAAAGCAAAAGCTTGGGCAAGTGCAATATTTGGGTTCTGTATATTATTTATTGGTTTAAATATGCTTAAAGATTCTGTTCCTACCTTGGATGAAAACTCTTCAATAGTACAATTTTTCTTAAATTATAAACAAGTTTGGTATGGTCCTGCAATGTTCGTTATGCTAGGGGCTTTAGTTACGGTTGTTATTCAATCCTCCTCTGCTGCTATGGCGTTGACGTTGACTATGGTTGCCGCAGGAGCTATTCCATTCGAAGTAGCTTGCGCTATGGTGTTGGGAGAAAATATAGGAACAACTATTACAGCAGAAATCGCTTCTATGGTAGCAAACGTACATGCCAAAAGATCTGCTCGTATTCATTCTATGTTTAATATCATAGGCGTGGTATGGATGTTGCTAGCATTTAATTTCTTTTTACCTTTATTGGGGAGTATTGTTGATGGAGATCCTTTTACAAATGTAGCGGTAGCAGGGACAACTATTGCTTTGTTTCATACTTCTTTTAATTTTTTAAACGTGCTTTTAATGATTTGGTTCGTTCCCCAATTAGTCTCTTTAGCAGAACGAACTGTAAAGTCTAAAGGAGAGGCTGATGAAGAGTTTAAATTAGATTTTATTGGAGGTCCCCTTGGGTCCACTGCCGAAATGTGTATTTTGGAAGCTAAGAAAGAAGTTGCAAAATTTGGAAATACCACTTCTAGAATGAATGGTTTTGTAAGAACCTTATTAAACTCTGCTGACAAAAAAGAGAAAAACAAGATGTACACCAAACTCGAAAAATATGAAGAAATCACAGATCGAGTTGAGGTAGAAATTGCAAGCTACTTGGGCAAAAGTGCACAGCTTGAAATGAGTGAAGAAACAGCTATTAGAATGCGAGGAATGTTAAGCATCACTAATGATTTGGAGCGAATAGGAGATATATTTTATCAAATGAGTAAATCTATCGAGCGAAAAGAAAACGACCAAAACTGGTTTTCACCTCAGCAAAGAGAGGGGCTGAACAAAATGGCAAAAGCTGTAGATGAAGCATTTGCTATTATGAACGAAAATTTATCAAGCGAATATGGTACTATTAAAATAGAAACAGCTGTAGAAAAAGAACGTGAAATCAACCAGTTGAGAGATGAATTAAGAAGAACTCATTTAGCTTCTTTCAATGACCCAGAACACAATATGAATAGCGCTATCGTGTATAATAACTTATTCTCTTCTTTTGAAAAAGTGGGAGATCATATAATCAATGTTAGCGAAGCGGTAGCGGGAGAATTATAAGATTCTATCGAGTTTAGTGTAGATATAATTTTACCCACCCTATTGAAAACAAAAAAAGACCAATGCAGAAGTTCCTGTTTTGATTAATATCGTTACAGCTTATAAATTAGTAAAGCAGTAATATTATGTCTTACCCCCTATAATAGAGGAAGTGTTTTGTTTTTTCTGAGTATTTAGCATTGTAGTTGCCACAAAATATAATAGCATACAGATAGAAAATGAACCAACACTATACCGATGAAAAAAATTAATTTGACAAAATTCCAAAAAAGCTAAATGATTTGGGGTTATATTTGCCTTTCAATTATTTGAAAATAATATGGAAATTTTGGTCAAAGCAGCTCAATTGTTATTGAGTTTATCATTTTTAATCATCCTACACGAATTAGGACATTTTATTCCTGCTCGATGGTTCAAAGTTCGTGTAGAGAAATTTTACTTGTTTTTTGATGCAGGTTTTTCTTTGTTTAAATTTAAAAAAGGAGATACTGAATATGGCATAGGTTGGCTACCTCTTGGAGGTTATGTAAAAATAGCCGGAATGATAGATGAAAGCATGGACTCCGACCAGATAGCAGAAGAACCAAAAGATGATGAATTTAGATCTAAACCTGCTTGGCAGCGATTGATAATCATGATTGGAGGAGTAGTAGTAAATTTATTATTGGGTATATTTATCTATATGATGATTCTTTTTACTTGGGGTAAAGATTATGTAGCTCCAGGTAATGTTTTGCATGGTTTTGCGGTATCTCCAACTATGGAAGAGTTGGGTTTTCAAGATGGAGATCAAATTTTAAAAATAGACAATGAAGTACCTTTTAATGTCCTTTCAGCAACTGCGGATATAATGCTTCATGGGACAAGAAGTATTGAGGTACTACATCCCAATGGACAAATCGAAACACTTAATATTCCAGAAGGAACAGATATGAAGTTGTTTACCTCTGACGAAAGAGCCTTTGAGCCCAGAAGAAAAAACACTATTTTAGACAGTGTAATTCAAGATCTACCAGCATACAATTCTGGATTTAAAAACAATGATATAATCAGCTCTGTAAATGGAACTCCGATTCAATATTGGGACGAATTTGTTGGTTATGTTGATGCAAATAACGACTCTCCTCTTTCAATACAAATTAATAGATCTGGAGAAATACTAACAATTAATGTTACTCCTAAAGATGGTAAAATTGGTGTAATGAGCTCTCCAAAAATAGACGAAATCCTTATTTCCGAACACAAAGATTATAGTTTTGGAGAGAGTATTTCGCATGGGCTTTCAAATGGCATAGGCACTTTAAAAGATTATGTAACACAGTTCAAATTTGTTTTTACCAAAAAAGGATCAACAGGAATTGGTGGTTTTGGAGCTATTGGTAGTTTATTCCCTGGAAGTTGGGATTGGCTAGCCTTTTGGGAAAAAACGGCTTTCATTAGTATTATGTTGGCATTTATGAACTTACTCCCTATACCTGCATTAGATGGAGGTCATGTAATGTTCTTAATCTATGAAATGATATCTGGCAAAGCTCCGAGTGATAAGTTTTTAATGCGAGCACAAGTAATTGGTATGGTATTGCTCCTTAGTTTAATGCTTTATGCCAATGGTTTGGATCTTTATAAAGCTATTTTTGGTTAAAAACTAACAGTTTGACCGAGAGCTTAAGTCCTTTTAACCCTTCATACACAACAGTAACTAATTTTCGAATTATACCCTTCCAAAACTTGAGTTACCGCCTAGTATATGCTCTATTTTTGCCAAGAAACCCATGTGTCCAAAATCTTCTAGAGTAGTTAAAGTTGCGTTCATTTCTTCTATTTGGGAAAGAATGGATTGGTACGTACAAATGCGATCATGCTTTCCAGAAATATAGTGAACGGGCATTTGAGTTTCTCTCAGAAATGTAACCGATTCAGGTCTGTTCATCATTGCATTTAAAGCAGATTTTGCACCAGCTATACTTGTGTTAAGAGCAATCTGTTGTAGTAATTTAATTTCTTTATCAAATCGTTTTAAATTCTCTTTATAAAACAATTTTACAATAGCTTCTTTTACAAATATTCTATGATTGAGATCAAACACTCGGATAGCCCGTTGTCTATCCTTCTTTTTTTGCTCAGTATCTGCCAAGGCTGTGCTGTTTAGCAACGTTAACGTATTTATTTTTTGAGGATATAATTTTGCAAAAGCTAATGCTACATATCCCCCCATAGAATGACCAATAAAACTAACTTTTTTTATCTGTTCTTTTTCTAAAATATTATTTATGAGACTTGCAATAGTTTCCATCGACATCTCTTTAGGAACATACGAACTATTACCATGCCCTGGCAAGTCTATCCGTAAGTGGGTATGTTTTGGTTTTATCTGCTCAATAATAGTACCCCATATACTAGAGTCACCCAAAAAACCATGCACCCACACCAATACCGATCCATACCCCGAAATATTATAAGAAATATGTCCTTCTTTATATGTTTGTTTCTTTAACATTTGTTCCCTGCAAATATAGAAAACTAATCCCCCTTATCAATACTTAGAAAAACTTATACCATTAACAGATATAAAATCATGAAAACAAAATGATTTATTGGACTATTTTATATTGATTAATGGTATTATACGTGTAAATGGAGTTACACAAAAGTTTTATAAGCAACCAATAGTGGGAAAAACAAGTCTTAATTATAGAATAGGATTTTTTTTTTTTCTATTTTTACGAAAATCACAACCCACAATTACAATACTATGAAAAGGATTTTATTTTTATTCTTCATTATTTCAGTCACAATATCTACTTCTTTTGCACAAGTATTTTCTACAAAAGGAACCGACTTTTGGTTTGGATTTATGGAAAACTATGATACGCCTACACCTACGGTTTATATAAGTTCTGATATTGCCACATCAGGCTCTATATCCATTCCTGGGCAATCGTTTACTCAAGCTTTTACAGTCGCTGCTAACAGCACCACTAGCATTGTATTACCTGTTGGTCAGGCACATATCACCACTAACGAAACCATAGAAGCTAAAGCAGTACATGTCATTTCTAATGATCCTGTAACAGTTTATGCACTCAATTACGAAGCGTATTCGTCTGATGCTACCATAGTTTTACCTACTAATACACTGGGAATAGATTACTATACTGTTAATATCAACCCGAGTGTTTCTACAGGAACTATGCCTACAGAATTATTAATTGTTGGTACGCAAAATGGATCTCAGATTCAGATTACTCCAAGCGTACTTACCAATGGAGGCAACGCAGCTGGCGTACCCTACACGATTACTCTCAATCAAGGAGAAACCTATCAAGTACAAGCCAATTCAGATTTAACAGGAACTTATATTCAATCTTTAGGTTCATGCGAGAAGTTTGCAGTATTTACTGGAGCTAAATGTACTAATGTTGGTGGCTGTCCCTATTGCGACCATTTAGCTGAACAAGTATATCCTATTTCTACATGGGGGAAAAATTACGCTACCTCACCCTATCAAACTAGATCATCAGATATTTACAGAATTGTAGCTGCAAATAACAATACCAACATTACCGTTAACGGAGGGGCTCCTTTTGTCTTGAATGCAGGACAATTTAATCAACAAAACCTTGCTCCTGCGTCTTTTATAACAGCAGATCAACCGATAATGGTTATGCAATATAGCTTAGGTGGTGATTGTGATGGAGCCAATGCCGATCCTTTTATTATTTTATTGAGTCCTGTGGAGCAGACACTCGACAATATTACATTTAACGCCTTTAATTCATCGGTCATTTCCTCTTATTTTGTAAATATTATAAGTAAAACATCTACCAAAAATTTAGTTACTTTAGACTCCAATCCAATCGGAGCTCTTTTTAATACGATTCCTTCTAACCCCTTGTACTCTCATGCTCGAATTAGCATTACGCAAGCCAATCACAGTATATTAGCTGATAGCGGAGTAGTTGCATACGTTTATGGATATGGTTCTTACGAGTCGTTTGGCTATGTAGCTGGAGCTAGTTTAACTAACTTAGGAATTACATTTAATGCCGATGCACAAGGTCAAAACTTTTCGTTTAATGACATTCCCAACACTTCTTTTTGTCCCAATTCTCAAGTAGATTTTAATGGGCAATCTGGACCTTCTCCTATTTCAAATTGGACTTGGGATTTTGGCGATGGAAGTCCGATAGTATCTACCCAAAACGCTTCTCATTCCTATACCACACCAGGGATTTATACCGTAACATTAACAGGCGATATTGTAACATCTTGCGGCACTCAATCCGTTTCTTTAACACAAACTGTAAACATAATTAACTCTCCTTTTCCAACCGTGATTACACCTAGCCCTATAAACATGTGTCCTGGCGATGCTGTACAATTAGATGTTTCTTCTACTTTAGCAGGGGTTACCCATCTTTGGAACAATGGAGCTAACACTACTTCTACAAATGTTTCTCCTTCGGCAGATTCTATTTTTACTGTAGTTTCTTCTTGGTTTGGATGTACAGTCCAAGACTCTGTAACCGTAGAGGTTAATGCTCCAGGACTATTGCCTGCTTGTAATGTCATTTATGTTACACCAGCTGGTGGAGGAAATGGTACACAAGCTAATCCTACCGATTTATTGTCTGCATTAGCAATGTCTAACTGCAATGGAGCAACGATAAAAATGGCAATAGGTACCTATAATTTTAACAATCCAATCTCAACAATATCTTCTTATACTACAATAGAAGGAGGATTTGATGACACCAACGGATGGCTTAAATCGTCAGTTGCTGGTGCTACCACTATTAATAGAACAATCTCTAACCTTGAAGGACCAAATACTGCTGAGCGTTTGACCACAATAACCGGAAATGGAATACATGACTTTAGATTACAAGACTTAACCATTACTACCGATAATGCCCCCATGGGCTCAATTGGATATGGAGTTTCTACGTATGGAATTTATTTAACAGCTGCCTATAATTATGACATTGTAAGATGTCAAGTATTGGTAGGTAACGCTAGTGCTGGAGCAACAGGAATTGCAGGCACAAATGGAATAAATGGAACAAATGGAGCCAATGGATTTGCAGGAGATAACGACAATCAAAATGGTGGCGGTGGCGGTGCTAACGGAGGAAAAGGTGGAGGTGTTTTTCCATCTAACGGTGGTAATGGTGGAGCAGGTAGTACTCTAGTTGCAAATAACGGCTTATCAGGAGGTGCACCCGTAGGTATATTTGGTGGCGGTGGCGGTGGCGGTGCTTCTGGTGGCGGAGAAGATAGAGATGGCGGTACTGGTGGTACTGGTGGAGGCGGAAACGCAGGGGGTGCACCAGGACAAGAATCTGGGTGTAATAGTAACCTTGATTGTACGGATAGTGAATCTGGAGGTTCTGCTACAACTTTAGGAATTTTAAATGGAACAAACGGAGCACCAGGAACTATAGGTCCTGCAGGATCTATAGTTGCAGGGTTTTGGCAACCAGGAGCACCTGGTACAAGCGGTACAAGCGGTACTGGTGGTGAAGGTGGCGGTGGCGGTGGCGGTGGTGCTGGCGAAGGAGGATTCTTTTGTAGTGAAGGTCATGGCTCTGCCATTGACAGTAGCGGAAGCCTAGAGGGAAGTGGTGGAACTGGTGGTTTTG
>CAMZLL010000016.1 GCA_947311505.1 uncultured Cryomorphaceae bacterium | reverse complement strand
TGATGGTAGGGTCGCAAAATATATCTAAGTCTAAAGCATCGCCCAAGCAAATACTGTCTTCCGAAGGGTCTAGGTTAAAATCTGCAATTACATTATAGGTGAAATTTGAGTATATTACATAATCATTAATGGCGATACAGTAGTCAATCAAGACGGTTGTTTTCCTTTAGGAAGATTTGGATTTTACAACTATTCACAAGACAATGTAATATACTCAAATTTCACCTATAATGTAATTGCAGATTTTAACCTAGACCCTTCGGAAGACAGTATTTGCTTGGGCGATGCTTTAGACTTAGATATATTTTGCGACCCTACCATCACCAATCCATACGCTAGTTTGACTTGGGACATGGGTGATGGCAACACGTACACTAACACTTCTACAGTAAACCACACTTATTCAAATGAAGGAATCTACAATATCACACTAACTATTATAGATCAATTTGGATGTACAGATAACATTACTAAAACGGTGGAGGTTTTTGATCCAGCGTTTGATCTTGGAACAGATATTACAGCCTGTCTAAATGAAACACCATCCGTTACACTAACTGTAAATCCTGCCGCTAACTATTCTTCGTTTGTTTGGAGCACAACCGAAACAACTTCATCAATCACGACTTCTACAACAGGAATATATTGGGCAGAAGCTACTGAATCTCAAAACGGATGTACGTATAGAGATTCGATAAATATAACTTTGAATCAAAATCCTACAGCAGCTTTTCCATTGTCTGATGTCTGCGATGGCGATGATTACATATATACAGATCAAAGTATGGCTAATCAAGGAACGCTAACTTCTTGGAAATGGGACTTTTCTAATGATGGTATTTTTGATAATTATAACCAAAATACAACAAACACTTTCGCAAACGATGGATCTTTCGCTACGACCCTTGTGGTAGGTAATGATTTAGGCTGCACAGACACTTTGATACAAAATGTAACGATTATAAAATTACCTATAGCCAACTTCACTTATACCAATGAATGCGAAAATGTGGCAACTGCTCTTACAGACAATAGCACTACAACCTCAGGTGTTATAAATACTTGGGAATGGGATTTCACATCAGATAATACGATTGACAACAACCTACAAAATCCTACGCACCTTTATGGAGGATACGGAAGCTTCACTACATCACTGACCGTTACTACGGATCAAAACTGTAGCAATTCCATAACTATTCCAGTTCTTGTAGATCCGCTACCCGTAGCTTCTTTTACGACTACGGATGTGTGCGATGGTGAAACTGCATACTTCACAAACACCTCTACTATTCCCACAGGCACAATCCAAAATTATGCTTGGAATTTTGATAATGGAGGAGCGACCTCTACACTGCAAGACCCTACGTATATTTTTACAACAAACGGAACTTACAACCCAATTTTAACAGTAACTAGCGATAGCGGATGTACCCATTCGGATACTGTTCAAATAAACATTATACAAAACCCAACAGCTGATTTTTCCTTTGTAGATGGTTGTGATCAAACAGTAGCCATATTTACAAACACATCAATGGCCAACGGTGGAGTTATAACCTCCTATAAATGGGATTATACTAATGATGGGACAACAGACTTTACTGGGCTGAACGGTGCAAACATATTCCCCTCTCCCAACACATACACAGTATCATTAATTTCAGCCACACAAGAAGGCTGCTCAGATACCGTAACACACGACATAATAATTCACCCTAACCCAGTAACAAGTTTTACTGCGATAAATATATGCGAAGGCAACTCGATTACATTTAACAACACATCCAATATAGCATCAGGATCTATAATTTCAAATGATTGGAACTTTAACAATGGAAATGTTAGCCATCTTTTAAGTCCTACAGAAACTTTCAACAATGAAGGGGTGTATCCTATAAATCTAACTGTAACGTCAAATAACAACTGTGTTTCTCAAATCACAATCCCTGTTGAGGTGTATCCGATGCCTGTCGCTCAATTTATTACTGCAGATGTTTGTGACAACACACCAGTCAATTTCACGGATTTATCTACAGTTTCAAATCAATATACAATGAATACTATTTCGAATTGGAATTGGAACTTTGGAGAAAATGCAAGTTCAATTTCTACGCAACAGAACCCCACGTACACTTATGGAAACATAGGCGTGTATCCAACTGAATTAATAGCAACAACGAATAACAACTGTACCGACACGATAACTATAAATGTAGAAGTACATGCCAATCCTGATGTTAGTTTTACAAGTACGACACCTGAAGGCTGTACGGAATGGTGTGTCGATTTTCAAAACACCAGCACCATTTCTGGAGATGCAATTTCTAGTTATTTATGGACATTCAACAACGGCAACATTTCTACAAATGTAAATCCAAGCGATTGTTTTTCGAATAATAGTTTGTTTGATGTAAATTATGACATAGCGTTGGCTGTAACCAGTTCATTTGGCTGTCAATCCGTAATAAATGAACCTTCGTACATTACAGTTCATCCAGCACCAATAGCTGATTTCACAGCATCTACTTATGAGACTACGACATTTCAGACGGAAATAGATTTTACCAATAATTCTCAAATTGGCGAAACCTATTTTTGGGATTTTGCCAATTTGGAAACAAGCACAGACCAAACCCCTTCTTACACATTACCCAATAGTGATTCAGGGACTTATAACATTTGTTTACAAACTACAAGTTTTTATGGTTGTGTAGATAGTATTTGTAAGCCGATAACTGTACATGGTATATCTAGCTTATTCGTACCCAATGCATTTTCTCCTGATGGCGATGGGATAAATGACGTATTTAAACCTTCTCTATTCGGAGTAGCCGATCACGACTTCTTATTTATGATATTTAACCGATGGGGAGATTTAATTTATCAATCAAACGCTATCAATGTTACTTATTGGGATGGCACTTATAACGGAAGTCCTTGTCAAATGGATACCTACATTTGGAAGCTATCTGGAAAAGATAAGTACAGTAATGAAGACATCAGGAGAACAGGGCATGTTTCTATTGTTAAATAGATAAGAGTGACTTTTGAATAGCAGATTAATGAATATCATCCTTCCTATATTTATTAGTTTCGTTATTATTATCTTTGTGAAACAAAAAGCTCAAATCAAATGTCACGTCTTATTATAAGTTTTTTTATTATTGCGTTTAGCACGCTTGTTATCTATTCGCAAGAAGTAGAAGTAATGATTTCCTCAGGAACAAATTGGTCAACAGCTAATGCTTTTAGCTCAGACAACAAGCTAGTGGCGGTAGTTCAACACACAGAAGTTGCCATTTGGGATGTAAAAACCGGACGGAAATTACGCAACGTTCAATTTTCTGACGACTATGTAGATGTTGATAGTCTTTGGTTTTCTAGTAACAACAAGTATTTGATCGTAAGCAAAAGAGCCTCAAACGACCGCTTCAAAATTGAAATTGAATCCGGAAAATCAGAACTAGTGATTGGAGATGAATTTGATCGTTTGACTTATACATATAAGACCTCAAATATGCAGAGATCGGCTATCTATTTAATGAGCGATAATAACGAGCCTTTAGAATTTGAAAGTAAATCTAGAAAGAATAAACTGATATATACCAAAGTTAAAAATCCATTTGGAAGTTCCTTATTAATGCCAAACATGTATATTGTGCAATTAGACAATGGCAAATCTATTTTAAAAGCGGTAGATACAGTTGGGTCGGCACAGTTTGTATTTAGTGCTGATGAGAATTATGTATTCATCGATCAAAGCATCTATGATTTAAGAAATAATAAAGAAGTTTCAAAATTTCATAAGATCGCATTTACTGGAGAGTCCGTAGGATTTTTACCAGGCACACACACTCCAGTAACTGTAACCAAAAATGGACTTCGTTTTTGGGACTTCCCAAATGTTACAGATATAGAAATTCCTAGAATCAACAGTTTTAAGACCTCCTTAGATGGTCAAAAACTGATATGCGAACTGTATGGAGCTGAAGATGCGGTGAGAGAATATGTTTACGTGGACTTAAAAACAAGAAAAGTTGGGTCTAACTATGTAACTTCAAAAGGAAATGGTTATTTACTTGACATGGATGATGCGGGAGCTGTTTATAGTTTTTTAGAAATGGATAAAAAAAATAAAAACGCTACTAAAGCGGATTACAGTGTACATTTATACAACCGAGTCTCTGGCTTAAAAACTAGCGTAATAGAAAATTGCACCAAGGGTTTTTTCATAGCTAACTCTGAGAAAATTATAGTTGACTCAGGAGGTGTTTTTTGTTATAAGTATGATTTGAAAACAAAGAGTAAAACCAAATTCCCGACAGAAGGAGTAACTTCAAGCACTTATATCGGTGCGGTAAGTAAGGATCATAACTTTCTTATTGGCAGAGATGTTTTTTTAGATCAAGAGTCAAAAACAATGCAAACGATAGCTAAGGTTTGGGACATTCACAATGGTAAAGTAGTGTTTTCAGACACTGTTTCAGGACTTTTTCTTTCTGGGCATCAAATTAGCAATGACCACAAGTATTTTACTTTTGCAAGTTCCAAAAACAATGAAATATACGTATATGATTTTAAAGCGCAGAAACTAGTACACAAATTGCATGGGCATACTGGAATGGTTCGATTTTCGAGTTTCTCTGACGACTCCAAGCGGTTAATAACCAGTTCGCTCGATGGCACTAGAAGAGTGTGGAATTTGGAAAAAGGCACTCCTATGGCTAGTTTGATAAGCACCGGCCCAAAGGATTATGCGATAATCACACCAGAGAATTATTATTACGCCACAAAAGGTGCGCAAAAGTATATTCACTTTGTAAAAGGAATGGAAATCTACCCTTTTAAGCAATTTGACTTAAAATATAACAGACCCGATATTATTATAGAAAGTTTAGAGGCGACTAACTACGAACTTATCGAACCCTACCGAAAAGCTTATGAAAAAAGGCTTCATAAAATGGGGTTTAGTGAGGAAATGTTGAACGGTGAGTTTCACATGCCCAACATCGCCATTACAAATAAAAACACAATTCCTTTTGTAACTACAACAGATTCGATTACGATAGACATTGAAGCAACTGATACAAAATACAACTTAGATCGGATAATGGTAAGGGTAAATGATGTTCCGATAAATGGTCGAAATGGTTTCTCCTTGAAAAATAAATCCTCAAATTCAACTCATAAAGAAGTTGCCGTGAAGCTTTCTTACGGTCGAAACACCATTTCGGTTAGTGCACTTAATGAAAAAGGCGTGGAGTCAATTGTTGATAATATTGTAGTAGAAAATGTGAGCAAGAACCTAACGAAACCTAATTTATACTTACTAACAATAGGAGCGTCAAAATACAAAGATTCTACATTTAATTTAGAATACGCTTCGAAAGATGCTCGTGATGTCAAGAGTTTGTTTGAAAAAGGTAATAATTCTTTTTTTCAAGTACATTCTTATGTGCTGACCAATGAAGAGGTAACAGTATCTAACATAAAAAAATGGAAAGCAACTTTACAAGAGTCAACAATAAATGATGTGGTTTGTGTTTTTTATGCAGGGCATGGAGTATTAGATGCAGACTTGAATTATTATTTAGCCTCTTATGATATTGATTTTTTAAAACCAAATAAAAAAGGGATCCCTTATGATGTTTTTGAGGATTTAATGGATGACATACCTGCACGAAAGAAGCTATTAATGATAGATGCTTGCCATAGTGGAGAAATCGACAAAGAAGAACTATTGCTTGCTGAAGAGAATGAGGTTGACTCATTTGAAGAAGATATTACATTTAGAGCTGTAAATACCAACACGACCAAAACGGTAGGACTGAATAGTAGTTTTGAATTAATGACAGAATTGTTTACCGACCTGCGTAAAGCATCAGGAACAGTAATTATCTCATCAGCAGGTGGATTAGAATTTGCAATGGAGGGAGATAAATGGAAAAACGGAGTTTTTACTTATAGTCTCTTGTCTGGGATAGAAGATGCGGCTGCTGATCTGGATGGTGATGGCACTATCAATATTAGTGAAATGAATAGTTATGTTAGAGAGCGAGTATTTGACCTCACCAACGGCAAGCAACGACCTACTAATAGATCCGAATCTATAGATACCGACTGGAGGATTTGGTAGATTGACACCTCTGGATGCGATACTAAACCTCCGATAGGATGACTTCGAGTTCTTTTTCTACCGAAAAACCTTAATCAACGATGGCATTTCGATTCAAAAAACAAGTGAAAAAGAAACGATTTATTAGGTGCATTTTAATGTTAACCCGAATCAAATAGGTGCTCGATTTTTGTGAGGTTGGTTTTTGCGTGAGGGATAGGAACGGCATCCTTTTTTGTTTGGTTGCTGAGTGAAGCGAAGTACTAAACAAAAAAGATATAGTGGATAGCCCGACCCGTAGGGACACGCCCAAATTATGAAAATACAATTTATTTGCTAAAATTAGGATTGCAGAACAATACTTATTATGAATAAACTTCCACGATTTCATTGAGGACGGAAAATAATTCTTGGGGCTCGTCTAAGGTTACTAACTTCATGCGGATGGGTTTGAAATTGTCGATGCCTTTGAAGTAATTGGAGTAATGTCTGCGCATTTCTACGACTCCTAATTTATCGCCTTTCCATTCTAGTGAGAATCTCAAATGTTCTTTGACCACTTCTACTCGTTCGGCAATAGAAATTTTGGGTTTTTCTTCGCCCGTTTTTATAAAATGCTTTATCTCGTCAAAAAACCAAGGGTTGCCAATGGTTGCCCTACCGATCATGATACCATCTACTCCGTATCTGTTTTTATATTCTACTGCTTTTTTGGGGGTGTCTATGTCGCCATTGCCAAATACGGGTATGTGCAATCGAGGGTTATTTTTTGTTTCGGCTATCAATGACCAATCTGCTTCGCCTTTGTACATCTGCTGGCGGGTGCGACCATGTATAGAAATGGCTTCGATGCCTATATCTTGCAATCGTTCGGCTATTTCTACGATGTATTTGGTGTCTTCGCTCCATCCTAGCCGGGTTTTTACGGTAACGGGTAGGTGTGTTTGCTTAACGATTTCGGCTGTCATACTTACCATCTTTGGAATGTCTTGCAGGATGCCACAACCGGCTCCTTTTCGAGTTACTTTCTTGACGGGGCATCCATAATTGATGTCGATAATATCAGGGTTGGCTCGTTGGCAGATTTCGGTGGTCTTTCGCATGGATTCCACATCGTGCCCAAATATCTGTATTCCCAATGGGCGTTCGTATTCAAAAAAGTCTAATTTTTGGGTGCTTTTAACGGCATCGCGAATCAAACCTTCTGAGGAAATGAACTCTGTAAACATGAGGTCTGCACCGAATTTTTTGCACAATGCTCTAAACGGAGGATCGCTTACGTCTTCCATGGGTGCTAGTATTAATGGAAAATCTCCTAATTCTATGTTTCTTATCTTTGTCAAATTGTTATTTTTGAACCACAAAACTAATCAACCTTTTGAGAAACGGCAGTATTGAACATATGAAACCTTGGGAAAAGTTGTCCATTTTTATTTTAATGGTGCTTATTTCTTATTTTTTTGGCGCTATATTCAGTGGTGTTCTTACTTCTGTTCTTGGTGGAGATTTAGATATGTTGAGTTCGCAAGACTATGGCAGCATGGAGGTTTTGCGTTTAAAAAAGATTCTTCTTTTTGTGTCTCACATTTTTATCTTTATCATTCCTGCGTTGGTTTTTTCAAAGTTAGCGAGTTTTCATCCTTTGGAGTTTTTGAATTTAAATCCTCCTACCAAAAAATGGTTTTTGGTTGTTCCGTTGCTTTTTATAGGTCTTACTATTTTTAACGAGTTACTTTATCTACTCAACCGCTCTATTGATTTTTCTTTTATTTCTTCTGCTTTCCAAGCTAAACTGGAATTGCAACAGGCATGGTCTGACAAAATGATTCATGCTTTTGTGGGTACTACTTGGAAGAGCTATTTTTTTAACCTCATCCTTATTGCTATCGTACCTGCTATTGGTGAGGAGCTTACTTTTAGGGGTGTTATACAGCGACTGACTATCAATGGGACGCAAAATGTTCACATTGGAATTGTAATGTGTGCCGCTTTGTTTGCTTTGATTCATTTTCAACCTTTTAATATACTTCCTATATTTGTTCTAGGTGTTTGCTATGGTTATATCTCTATTGCACTAGGGTCGCTATGGTTTACTATTGTTTTGCATTTTCTAAACAATGCGCTGCAAATCTCTTTGCTACATCTTGCTCGCTACTATCGTTGGGACATGGGTTCTGATAGTTCGGGTATGCTTTTTCAAATTCCGATATTGCTAGTTACTATAGGGACGCTCTATTATCTTTATAGAAAGAATGAGAGTGGTCTTGGGGGGGGAGAAGATATTTCAAATGAAGTATAAAGAAATCGATTTTCCTCCTTTTTTTTTATAATTCTATCGTATGTAAAACAAGTGAAATACCTTCTGAATTATTCAAATTCTGTTTCAATAGAAATAATAGCAATAACCAAGAATAAGTTACATTTATTAGCACTACATTTACAAATTGAAATTGTATAACTAATAATTAGTGTCAAAGGTAAATAAAATAGGTATTATAGCTTTAGGTCAAGGTATCAACACTTTAGTCAACTTGTTGTTTTTACCATACATGGCGCGAGTTTTAGACTATAAAGACTATGGTAGCTATGGTCAAGCAATTCTAATTATCACTTTTGCAGGTGCTATTTTATCAGCAGGTTTATCACAAATTATATATGTGTACTTAAGTACTGAAAATAATAAATCGTCTGTTTTATCTTCAAACATCTACGGAGGGATTGTGCTTGGCATTATTGGAACAGTATTATTGTTTTTGTCATCAGAATCATTTGCAAGCTGGCTTAATAATCCTATGTTAGGAATTCTAATCTCTTATTACAGTATTAGTTTAATTTTCTCTATACCTAACAATAGCTTTAACTCTTTTCTAATCTATACTAATAAAGTCAAAAAGAGTATTTCACTAATTGTAACATCTAATTTACTAAAGATTGCCCTAGTTATAACAGCAATTCAAGTATACAATTCTGTAAAATTAGCTCTTTTAGGAATTGTGTTGAGTCAGGTCTTTCTTTTCTTTTTCAATCTCCTTTTTTTAAATAAATATTTAACCTTTAATATTAACAAATATAATATTTTAAGACAAATGCAAAAAGGTTTCCCTTTGGGAATGACAGGATTAATTGGCGCAGCTCTTTTGTATACAGATGGAATAATGGTAAGTAAGATTATTGGTGTAAAAGCATTTGCGCTATACAGAAATGGAGCTATTGAAGTACCTTTTATATCAACAATATATGGGGCAGTTGCCGCTATAGTTTTGCCTGAAGTATCCAAATTATATAGTAAGCAAAAATATAAAGAAATAGTGAGGTTAAAAAAAACAGCTATCATGAACACTATGATGCTAACTTATCCTGTTTTATTCTTTTTGGTGTTTAACTCTCATGAAATAATATCCGCCTATTTAGGAGTTAAATATATTAGCAGCTCTATTATATTTCTAGTCTTTAATCTTACTTTAATTATGAGAATTAATGATTATCACGACATCTTGATTTCTGCAAATAAAACAAGATTAATTCTAAAATACTACCTAATTGTTTTTGTCATTAATTTAATCTTAAATTTGGGGCTGATAAACCTATTTGGCAGCATTGGCGCTGCCATAAGCACAGTAATAAGTTTGTTTATTTTTGCATTTATTTTCCTAAAAAAATCCTTACAATTGATAAATGCTTCCATTTACGATATTTTTGACTTTAAGGCATTTTTCAAATTAACAATAGTTTCATTGCTTTATAACACATTACTTTATTTCGTTTTATCTCCAGTTTCAATTACAGGAGTCAAACTTGTGCTATTCTCCGTTTTATACTTCCCTCCGATATATTTTTATTTATTAAAACAAAAACTTATGTCTAGGGAAATAATAAAACCTATATTACCAAATAAACTAAAACAACTTTTATAACCTATGTGCGGAATAGCTGGCATAATCACACTTAATAGCAAAGTAAATCCCGATAATTTAAAACAAATGACGGATTCGTTAATTCATAGAGGTCCTGACGGTGAGGGACAATGGACTAATGAAAATAAAACTATTGGATTAGGCCATCGAAGACTCTCTATAATAGACTTAACTAAAAAAGGGACGCAACCTATGCATTATGCAAATGGTCGTTACACTATTACTTTTAATGGGGAAATCTATAATTATATCGAACTAAAAAAAGAACTGCAAAAAAAAGGCTTCACTTTTAAGTCCGATTCAGACACCGAAGTTCTTTTAGCATTATTTGACCTTAAAAAAGAAAAGTGTCTTGACGATTTAGATGGCATGTTTTCTTTTGCAATTTGGGATGAATATACGCAAGAATTATTTTGCGCTAGAGATCGATTTGGCGAGAAACCTTTTTTCTACTATTTAGACAAAAAGAGCTTTTCTTTTGCTTCAGAAATGAAAGCTCTTTGGGCAACTGGAACTCCAAAAACAAAGAACTTAAAAAGATATTATCAATATTTGATGTATGGAAATATTGATGATCCAATTGATAAATCATCAACATTTTTTCAAAACATTTTCCAATTGAAACCAGCCCATTATATAATTATAAAAAAAGATTTAAAAATAAAACAAATAAAATATTGGGATATAGACCTGACTATTGAATTAGATATTTCTTTTGAGGATGCGCAAAAAAGATTTCGCGAATTATTTTTAGATTCTGTAAATAAACGATTGAGAAGTGATGTCCCAATAGGAAGTAGCTTATCAGGAGGTTTAGACTCCTCCTCAATTGTGATGGCTATAGATAGACTAAAGGCTGAGAGTCAAAAACAAAAAACGTTCTCAGCTAGATTCAAAAACTTCGAAAAGGATGAAGGAAAATTTATTGATTTAATCACTAGAAGTGCCAATGTGGAGTGTTTCTCTGTATATCCAACAGCAAAAAGTGCTAATGAAAATTTTGAAAAATTGATTTACCATCAAGAAGAACCTTTTGGGAGTTTTAGTATCAACGCCCAGTTTGAGGTAATGAAACTAGCCAAAAACAACAACGTTATCGTGCTACAAGATGGACAGGGAGCAGATGAGATATTAGCAGGCTACGAAAGGCACTTTGAAGCCTACTTACAAGAGCTCTATAAATCTAACAGAAACAAGTTTAACCTTGAATTTCAGGATTTTAAAAACCTAAGAAACAACAACAGCATCAATGCTAATTTAAACTTTAAGTTTGAGGCATTGAATTATAAGCTAAAAAGAAAAGCAAGTGAACTAGCTAAAAACATTAAAAGAACTACCTCTACTTATTTTAATGGAATAAATCCAGAGTTAGTTAGCGAATATAAAAAAATAGAAAATCCGTTATATTTTGCTCCCAACCTAAAAGAAAGGCTCTATCACTCGACAATTAACTCGGGATTGACCGAGTTGCTAAGATACTCTGACAGAAATTCAATGGCACACTCGATAGAAGTTAGGCTTCCTTTTTTAAGCCATAAGCTTGTTGAGTTTTTATTTTCTTTACCAAACGAATATTTAATCAAATCAGGATGGACTAAATTTATTTTAAGAAAAAGTATGGAGGATTTGTTACCTGATAAAATTACATGGCGTAAAGATAAAATAGGTTACGCTATCCCACAAGACGACTGGCAAGCAAATTCTTTTTTTGAAAAAAAAATAACATGTGCTGTAACGAAATTGAAAGATCATAAAATTATCACACACAAAAATGAACAACTTAACTGGCAATATTTAATGCTCGCAAACTGTATTTAAAAATGGCTAAAGATAAGAGAAAAAAAATTTTATTTGCAGCAGTCGATATTGGCTGGCGCATTGAACATTACACTAAGTTTATTGAGAAAAATTTCTCTGATCAGCTTCATGCTGAGTCATTTGTTAAATATTACGTCCCAAGTAACCAATATAAAACTGATTACACCTATAAATACAACTTTAGTAAAAAAAATAAACTATATGGCTGGGTTATTTCTGTATATTTTTTTACTTTATCATTATTTAAATATGATGTCTTTCACTTTTTTTCTGGCGAAACAATTTTAACAAGAAAACTTCGCGGTTTTGAACTAAAAACATATAGGCTATTAGGCAAAAAAATAATAATGCATTTTGTTGGTTCAGACATCAGAAGTCCAAAATACATAGATTGGAAATCCAAAAATATAAAAGCTTTTCTTACTGGAGAAATTTCTCATACGCTCACTGAACCTTTTCAAGATGACTTAATAAGTGATGCACTTAAATATGCTGACGAAATCATAGTTTCTACACCTGATTTACTTGAAATAATACCAACGGCCACATATATCCCTATATTCATTGACATAGCAAAAACTACAACTGAACTTAACAAACACTCGCAAAGTAAAAACGATGAAATTGTGATTTTACATGCTCCTTCAAACGAACGATTAAAAGGATCAAAATATATTTATGACACCTTGGAGAAAATTTTAAGCAACCCTAAATACAATGTAAAGGTATTAACCCCTAAAACAGATGGAAAGTCTACTTATTCTGTAACAAGGTATGAATTATTTGAATTAATGAAAAAATCGGACATAATTATTGATCAAATGATTATAGGCTGGTATGGTTTACAGGCCGTAGAAGGTGTGTTAGCCCAAGCACATGTTATTTCATATACAGATAATAAACTCAATTCATACATAAAAAAAGATTGTCCAATAATCCAAGCCAATGTCTTAACTTTAGAATCAACCATCATTGACTACATTAACAAACCAATAGACCAAAACAAATCAATTAAATGGGTGGGGGAATTTCACAATATTGAAAGTTATAAAAGTATTTTAAGTCATTTATGGCTAAATAAATAAGAGTTTTCATTATGATAAAAAAAATAAAAATAACTTATATCCTTTCAGATATTGACAAAGCAATCAGTTTTGAATGGATTTCAGAGTATATTGAGAGTAGTAGATTTGACTTATCATTCATCCTTTTAAACTCAGAAAAAACATATTTATATCAGTGGCTTTTAAAAAACAATATTGAATGTCATTTTATAATTCACAATGGTAAGAAGAGCTACCTAAAGTCTTCCTTTAAAGTTCTTAAAACTTTACGAAAAATAAAACCAGATGTGATACACGCCCACCTATTTGATGCTAACTTAATTGGATTAACATGTGCTAAATTATTAGGGGTAAAAAAAAGAATATATACGAGGCATCACTCCACTTTTCATCACGATAACTTTCCTAAAGCTGTAAAATATGATAAATGGAGTAATTGGTTAGCTACAAATATTATAGCGATATCTAAGAATGTAGAAAACGTATTAATTAACTTTGAAAATGTAGATAAAGACAAAATAACACTTATACATCATGGATTTGATTTAAGTAAGTTCAAGAATCCTAACCTAGAAGATATAAAGAGTTTAAAAGAAAAATATAAAATAAATAATTCTCCCACTATTGGAGTCGTAGCTAGATATATCAATTTGAAAGGACATAAATATATTATAGAGGCATTTCATCAAGTTTTAAAAAAACATCCGAAAGCTATTCTTATATTAGCAAATGCAACAGGTTCCGATAAAAAAGAAATAAGAGAATTGCTAACTAAAATCCCTAAAGATAACTATAGAGAAATTGTTTTTGAACCTAATTTATTTGCATTATATAAACTATTTGATGTCTATGTGCATGTTCCTATTGATTCTAAAATAGAGGCTTTTGGACAGACATACATTGAGGCTTTAGCCGCTGGAATACCTTCGGTGTTTACCTTATCTGGAGTTGCAAGTGAATTTATCAATAACAAAAACTCGATAGTAGTTCCATTTAAGGATTCTAATGCAATAGAAAAAGCACTTTATGAGTTATTGTCTGATAATAAAAACCGTCTAAAACTAATTGAAAATGGGGAAAAATCAATTCAACAATTTAATTTAATTAGCTTTGTAACTAAACTCGAAGATTTATACCTATGAAATTTCACTCGAAATTAGCACATAAAATAATCCAACTTTTACGAATAGAGGAGTATGTTATTCATCGATCAAAAAGCAAACCTTTTTTCATAAAACTAATCCCTCTTCACTCTGAATATAGAAAAGGTACAAACAAAAAAGTAATAAGAAATAAAGCTATTTTCACATTAGATATATCTGACTATATGCAGTGGTATATCTGGGCAGACTTAGATGACTTGTCATGGAGAAAGGCTCTTGAATATAAAGACGGTGTGACTATTGATATTGGAGCCAATGTCGGTGCATTCACAATTCAACTTGCTAAAAATACAAAAGATATTGAAATACACGCTTTTGAACCCAATCCTTTTATTTACGATAAATTAGAATTAAACATCTCTTTAAATCCAGAAATAAAAAACCGTGTTACTATTAATAAAATGGGATTATCTAGTGCATGTGATACACTTTCTTTCTTTTGGGAAAAAGGAAATTCAGGAGGTGGATCATTTATAAATTCTTCGGAAAACTGCACAGAAGAACGCATCCAAGTAATTACTTTAGATCAATATATAATTGACAAACAAATAAAACAAGTCTCGTTTCTAAAAATAGATGTTGAAGGATACGAACCTCAAGTTATTAGTGGAGCTTCAAATACTATTGCCAATTTAAAGCCCTCCGTTTACATTGAGGTTAGCCCAGATTGGTGGAGTAAAAGTGGTTATAAAATTAGAGATGTTTTACAAATATTTGAAGATCTATCTTATCTTTTCTATATAGTTAAAGATGAAAATAAAATAAGTTTAACAAACTTGTCTAATGTAGAAAAAATAAAGGAACAGTTCAATTTATACTTAGTTTCTAAATGAAATTTTCAATCGTAATACCGACATATAATAGAGCGTCTCTTATTGAAAAAACCATAAAATCTTTATTATCACAAACATATCGTGATTTTGAAATATTGGTAATAGACGATGGGAGTACAGACAATACAGCTGCTGTAATACAGAGTATTTCAGACAAAAGAGTGAACTACTATAAAAAAGAAAACGCTGAAAGGGGGGCAGCAAGAAATTATGGAGCTCAACTGGCGAAAGGGGATTATATTAATTTTTTTGACTCTGATGACGTGGCCTATCCAAATCATCTAGCTACGGCAAATAAACTTATCGACTCCAATCCAGATGTGTTTCACTTGGGGTATGACATCAAAAATGTAGATGGTACTATTACTAGAATCCCGACTAAGATTACCGACATCAACAAACAAATAATTGGCGGAAACTTACTCAGTTGCAATGGTGTATTCATTAAATCTACAATTGCTAAAAGCTATCCGTTTAGTGAAGAAAGGATATTATCTGCTTCAGAAGATTATTTACTTTGGTTACAGCTTGCGGCTGTCTTTAAATTTGAATATAACAATACCGTCACTTCTACAATCATTAACCACGAACAAAGAAGTGTAATTGCCATAAATAAAGAGAGCTTAATAGCTCGACAAGAGTTATTTCTAAACAAGGCCTTAGCTGATAAAAATATTAAAAGCTCATACGCTAAGTATTTTCCAAAGCTAAAAGCCGAAGTGTATTCATACATAGCACTACATTTAGCTTTGTCTGACGAAAAGCAAACTGCTATCAGTTATTTTAAGAATGCTATTAAATCAGATGTTAGTTTTGTGTTAAGAAGAAGGTTTTTGGCGATTATAAAACATCTACTGCTTTGATCCATATATCCTAAACATAAAGAGGAACATTTAATAAAAATCACCGATGTTTTAACATCTCGAAAACTTGTTGTTGCTATTTTTTAAATTATCAATAATCTTAGTCTATTCTTTAAAGTGTTATTTGTAAGTATATATCAATATTTATATTCAATGAACTCTATTTTTTTCCAGTTAAATACATTTATGCTATCACTTCTTTTTTGTTCCTGTTCGCCCCCGTATAAAATATAGGCGTTTTTTTCTTTGCTTAGGTTTTTCCAATAGTTTAGATTTTTGAACCAAGAAGAAGTAATTGTTTGTCCAGACTTTATTTCAATTGGTGTCAATTTGTAGGAGTCATCTATTATCACATCTATTTCATGTCCTGTTTTGTCTCTCCAATAATATATTGGTGGCTCTATGCCTTTGTTTGTGTAGTGTTTAATAATTTCACCTACAACCATTGTTTCAAATATAGCACCTCTAAACGGATTGTTTTCAATATGACTTAGTTGTCTTATTCCCAACAAAGAACATACAAGCCCAACATCATAAAAATATATTTTGGGTCTCTTTACAATGGTTTTATTGAAATTTTTGTGGTGCGATTTTAATAAATAAATAATAAAACTACTTTCTAAAATTCCTATCCAAGATTTTATGGTTTTTAGATCTACCCCAACTTCTGTGCAGATTGCATTATAGTTGAGTTCTTGCCCGGTTCTTCCTGCTAATATTTTGACAAACTTTTCAAAAACGGCTAAATTATTAATGTTTTTTATCTGTCTAACATCTCTTTCTATATACGTTTTAATATAGTTTGGATACCAATCTTCAGGTTTAATTTCCTGGTCATAAATGGGAGGATAAAAGCCATTGACTAACCAGTCGTTATTGTTGAAATTCATCATTTTATTGCACTCTAATTCTGAAACAGAAAAAGGTAATAAGCTTAAATACCCAATCCGTCCAGCTAAACTTTGTGTTATATTCTCCTGGAGTAAAAAATTGTTTGAACCCGTAAGAATAAACAATCCCTTTTCTTTACTATTATCTATTATTTCTTGTAAATAGGAAAATAACAAAGGAGTTCTTTGTATTTCATCTAAAATAGCTCCATTAGGAATGCTTTGCAAAAAACCTCTCGGATCTTCTAACGCAAAACTTCTGTTATCTGGGTTTTCTAAAGAAATATATGTTTTGTTGGGGAAAGTTGCTTTTACCAAAGTCGTTTTTCCCGACTGCCTTGGTCCTACTACTGCAATAACTTTAAAAGTTTCAGCTAAATATTCGAGTCTTTTTGTTGCATTTCTGTAAATCATATTACAAATATATGGAAAAATATGGAATCAGATTCCATATTTTTCCACAGTGCTTTACCTGTCACTTCAGCACTCTCGCTATTCTACTGATTTCGACTTCTTTTTTTACCATTCTGAATTGCACGAATCTTCTTTCTGACAGTTTTCAAGCATTTATTACCGCAAACAAAATAAAATTCTTCGACAATTAGAGATAGTTACTCATGAAAACTTCAAGACCGAAAACTTAGATCACTTTTTAGGCTCTTTATCAGTTCAATAAAAAAGCGTTTCTTTGTAAAGAAATCTACAAGTTTATGTGCGGAATTTCCGGCTTTATATCATCACAGTATTCTAAAGAAGATTTAGAACAAATGACTAATGTTCTTCAGCATCGAGGTCCTGATGCTGGTGCTGCTTTTTTCGATGAACAATCGAGAATTGGCTTAGGACACCGAAGATTGAGTATTATAGACCTAACCACTAATGCAAACCAACCATACACCAGTCAGTGTGGTGGTTATAAAATGGTATTCAATGGAGAGATTTACAACTACAAAGAAATAATAAAAGAACTTAAATTTAAACATAAGTTTGAACCCAAAACCAATTCAGACACCGAAGTTGTACTAGAAGCATTTGCTACTTGGGGAGCCGATTTTGTAAATAAATTAAACGGGATGTTTGCCATAGCTATTTGGGACATTACAAAAAAAGAGCTGCTATTATTCAGAGACAGATTAGGCATTAAACCTCTTTACTATTATCAGAAAGATGATTGCTTTGCCTTTGCATCAGAAATAAAAGCATTAGTAAGCCTTGTCGAAAAAGAAAACCTAACAGTAAATTTTGATACCATTACCGACTTATTGCACTATGGATATGCTACTGGTAATAGTTCTATTTATAACGAAATCAGAAAGGTAGAAAGCGGAAATTACATGCAAGTTGCAAATGGTATTATAGTTAAAAATAATAGTTTTTGGAAAATTGAAGACATCGTACAGAAAGAATTATTTTCTAATGAAGATCAAGTGGTAAAAGAATTAGATCATAAAATTAGCAATGCTGTAGCACAGCGAATGCTTGCAGATGTACCTTTGGGAACATTTCTTAGTGGCGGAATAGATTCAAGTTTAATAACAGCCACCGCTCAAAAATTATCCAATAGTCCCATCAATACCTTTTCGATAGGATTTAAAGACCAAAAACAAGATGAAAGTAAATATGCTAAAGAAATAGCAAAAACACTAAAAACCAATCACAACGAGCTTATTTTAAGCGAACAAGATGCCATAGCGGAAGTAGATAAATTGTTCGATGTATTTGATGAACCATTTGGAGATTCCTCTGCCATACCGACACTGTTAGTTTGTCAAATGGCAAAAAAACAAATAACCGTTGCGCTGTCAGGAGACGGAGGTGATGAGTTGTTTTTAGGATATGGAATGTATAATTGGGCAGAGCGATTGAGCAATTCTCTATTGTACACTTTAAGAAAACCCATTTCAAAATCACTAAACATTTTAGGTAACAAAAAATACAAGAGAGGGGCATTGGTACTGAACGCTCCTTCAAAACAACATTTAAAAAGTCATATTTTCTCTCAAGAACAATATTTATTTTCAAAACGTGAAATAGAACAACTTTTAATTAATCCGAATAAGGGCAATCTTATATTGGAAGAATTCGACCTAAGCCGAACATTAAATCCAATGGAGGGTCAAGCATTTTTTGATTTAAAAAACTATTTAAAAGATGATTTATTGGTTAAAGTAGATAGGTCTTCAATGTTTCATTCGTTAGAGGTTAGAGTTCCATTATTAGATCATAATGTGGTATCGTACGCAATGAATATTGCCCCTCAATTAAAATATAAAAATGGAGAATCGAAGTACATTCTAAAGCAAGTTTTATATCAGTACTTACCCAAAGCATTATTTGATAGACCAAAAAAAGGATTTTCGGTACCGTTAAGCAAATGGTTGAAAACAGACCTCAAATACTTAATAGATACTTTTTTATCAAAAACTCGCGTAGAAAATGCTGGAATAGTCCGTTTTGAAATCGTAAACTCACTTATTCAGAGATATCTCAAAGGAGAAGATTATCTATATAATCGACTGTGGATGTTGATACAGATTCATCGTTTTTTTGAAACGTAAATGAAATGATTCACTCAACTAAAGAGTGTGAGTCTAAAATTAAATTTGTAATTTATACCCTGTCTTATCGAGATTTTAAAGCAAAAAAAATGAAAGTTAAATTTTATTAACTTAGCAACTTTAACGTAATTGAAAATGAACAAAGCAAAAAACATACTATACCTATCCTACGATGGGATGACGGACCCGCTAGGGCAATCTCAAGTGCTGCCATATATCATTGGGCTCACTAAAGCAGGGTATAAATTTACATTGGTTTCGTTTGAAAAAGAAGAACGTTTTGAACTAAACAAAAATACGATAAAACAGATTTGTAAAGCCAACAATATTGATTGGCAACCTCTAAAATATACCAAACGACCTCCCGTTTTATCTACTCTTTGGGATATTTACAAATTGAATAAAAAAGTAAAAAAAATACGCAAGCAAAAAGAAATTGAACTTCTTCATTGTAGGAGTTATATTACTGCTCTTGTCGGTTTAGGATTTAAAAGAAAATACAACGTCAAGTTTCTATTTGATATGCGAGGTTTTTGGGCAGATGAACGTGTTGACGGAGAACTTTGGGATATTTCGAAGTTTCCATTCAAACAAATATTTTCATATTTTAAAAAAAAGGAAATACAGTTTTTAAACGAATCTGATGGCATAATAAGCTTAACTCACGAAGGAAAGAAAGAAATATTATCTTGGAAAAATATTGATATAGCTGCTGGGAAAATAAGTGTAATTCCGACCTGTGTAGATTTAGAATTATTTGATTATAAAAAATACACAAAGCAAGAATCAAATAAACTCAAATCTAAAATGGGAATTGCAAATGATTGCTATGTTTTAATGTATTTAGGCTCTCTTGGAACATGGTATATGCTTGATGAAATGCTTGATTATTTTAAAATTGTATTAGAAGAAAAAGTTAATGCGAAATTCGTAATCTATACTGCTGACGAATTTGAAATTGTCTATTCAAAAGCAAAAGAAAAAAAAATAGATATTTCTAAAATAATAACAAAAACGTTAACGAGGCCTGAAGTGCCATTACATATCAGTATAGCAGATTCAAGCATCTCATTTATAAAGCCTTTTTATAGTAAAAAAGCATCTTCTCCAACCAAAATGGGAGAAATATTTGGAATGGGAATCCCTATGATCTGCAATGATAATGTAGGAGATGTTGAAAAAATAGTCACCGATTATTCTTGCGGTGTTTTGGTTCGAGAATTTAATAAAAGGGCTTATTTAAGAGCTCACAAAGTGTTAGACGGTAATAAAGAGTTAGCTAAGATGTGTTCCCAAGAATCAAAAGAAGTATTCAGCCTTGACTCAGGACTAATTAATTTTAAGACTAAATACAAAGACATACTTCAATAATCAATACCACTTTTGTGCAAGAATACTGTATCGGAACTTAGTATAACAGGAACGGTTTCTTTTAAATTAATTTTAACACTATCCAAGTCATATACAGGGAAATTCATCAAACTTGCATAATGATTTAACCATGTAACTTTTGATGGATCCATTTTACTACCAAATTGATAAACACAATATTGTCCTCTTTTATTTTCAAATGAGTTATAGAATTTAATCAAATCATGTATACCAACATTTGGATACATTATATCAATATTTTTACTTGAATTTGAACTATAGATGGTTAAATCTAAACGAATTTTATCTACTATATTCAAAACAACAAAAAATAAAGAAAAAGCTAGAATAAACTTATAGCCTCTTATTTTATCATTGATAAACAAAACTAAAATTACTGAAAAAACAAAATAATTAATCATAAAGTACCTCGGAATCATGGCCCAAGTCCAAATATACATGAGATGTCTTGATTCGTAATAAAAAGATAATAAAAAGATAAAGACTAAATTTATAACCGAAGAGAAAAACAAAAAACTCAGGATTAATTTAACATTGTCTTTCTGTGCTTTTCTTATCTTCTCAAAAAGATAAAAGTGTGAGGTTATGAATATGAGTATTGAAATCAAAGACACAAATACTCTAATGTATAACGGAATGACAAAACCTCGATCATATCCAGTATATTGAAAGCCAAAAGCCCTATACAGCTTATAAGTATCAACAAAATAATCAAGAAACACAGGTCTAAAATGAAGGACATTTTCAAAATTCCAATGCACTCCTGATTTATCTATATCATTTATTCTATCTGAAGCCGAACTATTCATTTTCAAAAAAATAAAATAAAGAATAAAAAGCGAACCTAATCCTAAAATTGATATTATGAATTGTCTATTCAAACTTATTTTATTATTTCTACAATAGTTTACTAATAAAATAGCTACCGGCAATACCACAAGCTGAGGATAGTAAGCATACCTCAATAAACAGGTAAAAAATAATAAGCTAATAGATAAATAATGATATTGGCTTTTATGTTTAGATAGATAATATATTGAAGATAGAAAAAAGGTTAATGTAACTTTGTCAACAACGGTACCTTTTATACAAGAAGTCAAAACCAGCAGTACCATTAATACACTAAATAATAACTCTGAAAAAAGCAATTTACTAATTTTAAAAGTATAAATACCAATTAAGATAAATGCTATAATTGAAAAAAAAGTATGTAAATAATAAATATTCGAATTAACAAATAAGTAAGCCGCTGACAGCAATGAGTACCCAATTGGAAAGCTTGAAAAAAAAGCGAATTGGTTATTCCCACATTCACTATCAGATACAATCGTAGTGTAACCATTTCCATTGACTAAATTTAAAGTAGCGGCTAACTGTTTTATATTATCCGAACTATATTGTGATCTTGTAATCGTATCGTACATGAATAGACCAATACTAATTAGTAATAATCCTATTAATATTTTAAACAGTTTTTGTCTCATTTCCTTTATTCAAAATTAATGCAAGTAAAAAAAAGAACCCCTCTCCAATTAAGAACCACAATCTACTAGCGGTAGAAATAGTAATAGCATCTGTACTACTTACACCTAATAAAATCATACTAAAAGCCAATATACCTTCTCTCACCCCCAAGCCCCCTGGAGAGACAATCGCAACAATCGCAAATGTAGCGGCCATAGGAAAACAAAACCCGACCAATAAAGACATCTCTGAATCGCTTAACGCAAGAGCAAAAAAATAAAAACCTGCGGTCCACAATGTCCAGTTAACAATAAAACTAGGTAGTAATTTTATGATATTATTAGTTTTTATACAAGGAAATGAAATTCTTTTTTTTAGTACTTTCAGTATTATATAGGATAGAAAGTTATTAAACCTTTTCCAAAATAAAAAAAAAGAAAACAGAAGCAAAAAAGAAAGCATTAAAACTACGTAAAACACACTCATATCAATAAAAATCAATAGCACGAACGCATATAAAAACCCTATCCATAATGTGAAAATTTGGGTTTACAACGATGCTACAGTTGTATTTTTCAATGAACAATTATATTTTTTAGAAATATATAAAGCTCTCCCCATGATGACTAACACTTTCCCTGGTATGTATTTTGTAAAAATGGATAGACCATTAGACACAACAGCATCCTTATAGGAAATATTAAGATTAAAAGATTGCTTTAGAATGTTTTTCCAATTTAAATTTAAAACCAATATACCTAATAACAAAAACAGAATAGAAACCCCCATGAAAAAGTAAGAATTAATTTCAGGAATCTTTAAATATTCAGCACGATACAGAGCAACCGCAAGAAAGACCAACGAGATATATAATAATATTTTAAACCAATTAACGTTTTTCAAATTTTTCCGTAATCAATACCTGTATAAGGTGCTTTTTGTTTTATAACTTTGCAAGGAACTCCACCCGCTATCGAATTAGAAGGGATATCTTTGGTTACCACGGAATTAGCAGCAATAACAACATTATTCCCAATTTTTACACCAGGAAGAACAATAGCATTCATTCCTATCCAAACATTATCCCCTATAACAATAGGCCCTTTATCAATCCACTTATCATAATCATTGATGTCGTGATTAGAGGATATAAGCCCAACGCCAGGACCTATTCTAAAGTTATGACCTATCTCAATACCGGCTTTAGCTTGAATGTAACAATTCGCATTCATACCTGGAGCGGTTCTATTACCTGTTTTAATATTTTTGTAATTCAAAACACGCGATGTAAAATGAACAGGCCAAGGCACGAAACCGTTTATTCGAAATATTTTTTGTTTCGTAAAGAAATACAACAAATAAATGCTATCAATCCCTTTGGCACGTGGATAAAAAAATCGAAGCCAAAAGAAAAGAAGATCTATTTTTTTTACAAAATCAAAGATCCAATGCTTTTTTATATTTTTTTCTTCAACTTTCATTTAACTTAGCATCTAATTCCGATTGCGTAAAGGTAATGTTAATTTTAAAAAAGGCATTAATCTTTTTTTCAAGTAAATTTGAAGTAAACAAATCTTCAAATTGAATCTTTGTATAGTTGACGTTTTTCTGATATCTTTCTTCAAAAAAAAGATTCTTTTTAATTGAGACTTTTTGATACTTGGCGAGAATGTTTTTACTTAATAAATTTTCAAGAGGAAAAAGATATGGCTGCCAAAAAGGGAAAAAATTATGAGCTATGAAACTATTTCTTTTTTTTCTTGAAAAATTAAACATAGACTTTGCAAATTTTATAGGCTTTCTCTCCACATGAAGAATACACACGTTTTTAGAATAAACATACACACTTGGGATTATCATAGAAGTTAATGGATCTGTAATGATAAAATTGTTTTGGAGACAATATTTATTCATAAGCCAGTTATATGCATTCTCTTTTCTATATTCGGAGTTAAGAAAGGGTATTCTATAAAAAATATTGCCCATTATATTATAAAATCTTGAACGACTTATCTGATGGTGAACATCAAACGATTTATTTTCTAATTTATGTGACAATAAATTTGCTAGCTTAGTTGTTCCGCACCTACCAGTTGAAACTACTATTAAGATCTTCTTTTTTGTAATATCCACTTTGCTAAATTTATATTTTGATCTTTTAAATATTGTACCCCCCATTCTAAAACATTGTCACTCCATCTTTCTGGGTGAATTTGAAATACTAATTTTGAATGCACATCTTGGCTTAGGTATTTTAACAGCTCTTTTTGATTTTCAAAATCTGTGAAAATTTTAGAATTCACTTTATCTCGTCTGTTTGAAGCTCCTGAAGTCCAATTCCTCCCCGTATCATTTATGTAGGCAATATCCGAATAATCTATATCTAAGTACACTTCTCCTATTATACCAAACTGACTACATAATTGTTTGTGGTTTTTTTCTATTTTCCAAATATCTCTATTATCATGTGGTTTTAAAGGCCTTCCATGCATCGAACAAGTCTTGACAGGAACAACTTCCCTCAATTTATTCAGGTTTTTTTTAAAATCAATTAATGCCTTATCGATATCCCCGTCAGTATCAGACAAAGATTCGTAATGATAACCAATTTCATGTCCTAACCGATAAATACTTTTTATAATTTCAGGTTTAAATGTGCTCGATTTTGTTCTGAAATAATAGGTAGATTTAACTCCTTTATCTGCTTCTATTCGAGCCATATTTAATGCATTCTTAGGCTTTCTATCAACATCATGTCTAATTAAGCAAAATGTTTTAGGTTGTTTATCCAAACACATTAGCTCTCTAAAGAGATATATAGGTAATTCAGATTTAAGAAGTAAATCAATATATTTTGTATATGCAACTAAAGTAAAGTCTCTCATTACTTATATAACCTTTCATTGTCTTGAATATCCATCCACATTGCAAAGAAAAAAGACTGCAAAGAAGTGATAGATAAAAATATAAAAGCCATTATTGTAAGACTATTAATTGGTCGTAGATGGGTCAGCCACAAATACCCAATTTTAACACCATAGTAGGTAGCAAAGAAAGACAATATAATGGATAAGTTGTATAATAAAAACAATGGATGAAAATCTCTAAACAAATACTTTATCCAAAGTCTTTTGAAAAAAGATTTTACAAGTAACCACATCACTGTCGGGATTACTTTCATTACCTTCATTTTGCTTTCCTCACCAACATTATATATCGGTTTAATCTCGATTTCTCTCAATGTACAATAGGCTATATTAAGTTTAACTAACATATCATTGGGCATCCCATAACTCTTATAAATATCATATAACCTTATAGCATTTAATGCTTTATTCGAAATTGCAGTATATCCCGTTTGTGTATCTGAAATTCTCCAATAACCAGATGCCATTTTTGTTAGAATTGAAAGTATACTATTTCCAAAGAATCTAACTTTAGGAATCACTAACCATGAACTACGATGAATTAATCGATTTCCTTTTACATAATCAACCCCTTCATTTATGACAGGACGACAAATAGACTCTAATTCATCTGGATCCATTTGACCATCACCAGCCATTACCGCGGTACAATCTATATTATAATCCTTACACCATTTATAACCCGTAGCTATAGCCGCACCAACCCCTCCATTTTCAATATGATTGATTAAAATCACCCTATCAGTATTGACATTAACATTATAAACCTTACTTTTTGAAAAGTAATCCTTTTCTTTTATGTTCTGTTCAAAATTTACTTTATCTGCATAATTGTATTTTGTTGCGATAAACTTACCCAATGTTAAATTTTTTAACTCAATAGACGATTCATTGTAGTTTGACGTGTTTATATACTTTGAGACAACATCTGCCGTATCATCTTTAGAGGTGTCGTTTACAATTATTATGCGATCTACAAAAGAAGGCATTGATTCTATTACCTCCCCAATTTGTTTACCTTCATTATAAGAAGGCACCACTACTGCTATCGTTTTATTATTAATCATAATTAGTAACAAATATAAAACTAATTTAGTTCTAAGATTGAATTCATATTTATTTATTTTCAACGTTGAAACGAATTTAGTTTTTTAAAGTAAAAAGTAACACTACTTCAAAAAATATTTTTTTTAAATTCCAAAAAGAAAAAGGATTGCGATTAGTATTCTTTCAAAAATATAAAATGCTTCGTTGAATCTGAAAATATTTTTTCTGAAGAGGAACACTAATGCTAGCAATGAATAGATTACAATAATTTCAATCTTTTTCAGATCTACAAAGCGTTGTTTTAAACTCTTTCCTTCCAGTATTAACCAAGCTCCAAAAGACCCAACAGTCATGTCTCCAATACAGGACAAAGTATGAAACTCATAATTATAATAGCCAGTATTAAAACCTCTAAATACCAAACTTACTAATATAACAGAACTAAAAACGATCCAATACTGCTTGACTGGGAAAAAATACAACAAAATTGGCCAAACTAAATAAAACTGCTCTTCTATAGCGATGCTCCATAACACTCCTAATACAGAGGCATCGGGTAGACCATTTTTAATGATGTCAAAATTATTAGCAAAAAGAAGATAATAACTTAAATTAGCTGTTTCAGCACTTGACTGTCCAAATAAAGATTTAATAAAAGGAAAAGCGAAAAATCCAAATAATAAACAGAAGTAGAATAAAGGCCAAATTCTTAAAACTCTCCTCATCCAAAAATTTTTCAAGTTAATTTGATTGTTCGATTTCTTCTCAATAATTAATAAGTATGTAATCAAAAACCCGCTTAAAACAAAAAAGAAATTCACTCCCAAATTACCATTAGTAAATAGCGTCTTAGTTAAAAACAAGTAAATACTTGAGTCTTTAATAGAAGTAACTTCGGTATGAAAACTGTGATAAAAAAAAACAGCTAAAAAACATAAAAAACGTAATCCATCTAAATTTTTGAAATATATTCTTTTCATAATGTGTTTTTTGAAAATTTCAGCTTAGAATTTAGTATAAACAATAAAGCTACATAAAAAGGAATCAAAGGAATTTTAAACCGTACTAATGCTCCAAAATTAGGCGTAGTAACTCCAATCATAAAAGCAAATAGTAATGTAAAGATCAAACAAAATAATAATAAAGAATTTTCTTTTATTATTTTATAGACCTTTTTCATTCCTACGGTAAAAAGAAACCTACTGAATAAGTACATTAAAAATAAATTTTCTACAGCAGAAATCAAAGAAACAATATTTCTAACCTCTATCATAGAAGGTCTATATAAGCCTGAAAAAGTAGCAATAGGGAATTTGGATAACAAATTAGAAACACTTCCATCCAATTCTCCAATATCAAATTTATTATCTCCGTAAGACTTATTATTTAAAAAATCATCTTGCGTAATAACCGTTGTTTCAATAGCCTTATCTAGCGCAAATTTATCCATACTTGCCCCCAATGAATTTAACAAAAGTAAACTTCCCCCCATGAAAACTACAAACAAAAATGGCAATGCAATAAATTTAATAATAGGACTTGATATATTATTTGAGGAGTTAGCGTAAATCCATAAGCCTGTACTTGGTAAAAGAATGATGAAAATATATGGTTTTATAGAAATAATTATAAAGCTAGCAAATAAAAGTATCATAACTTGTTTCCATTTTTGATGATACTTTAAAATAGAAAAAACAGCAACGACAAACAATAGCGTAGCCGAATATGTAAACGTATCTTTCATAATGCCACTTCCCCAAAAAGCAACAGAGGGTATAAACAAAAATGCAATTGCCAATTTAAACGTTATGCCTTTAAATTGATTATCGAAAATTAAAAACAACTTCCAAATAGGGTAGTACATCAATGTAGATAGGAGTATGGTCGATGCGAAGTAACTCTCTCCGGTAATAATAAGCAATGGGCTAATGAGCTTACAAACCATAAAAGTTTTAGGGTCAGATAAAAAGCTACTATAAGGAATTCCGGTTTCAGCAGAAAAAATATTAGAAGAATACACCCTCCATTCTTGAAGATACCCTTCAGGGAAAGGATTTCTAATCATTAATTCAAAATAATCAGATGGGCTTTCCCAAAACAAACGTGCTAACGGAACCGAACTAGCATAATAAGCCGTAGTATCTCCACCACCATAATAGAAGACATAAATTAAACCAAAAGCAATTCCTAATCCGATTTTAAAAAATATTCCTGCTTGAAAATATTTGTAGGCTTCATTTTTTTTTATATTTTTTTCCTTAATTATAGATGTAATAATATATATTAACATCAATAAGAATGGTATTAAAACCCATTCAAACCATTGAAAATCTACTACTCCTATATTACCTGTCCTAATCAAAATTTACTCTTTTTTCACTCAAAATCAACATAAAGCAAATACTTCCTCCTAATATTTTTAAACGCTTCCACTTCTGGCTGAAAAGAATTCCAGATTTCTTCTGTGGACTTGCCGTTCTCTATCATTTTCTGTATAACAGGATCGCCTGTTAGCAATCTAAAAAATCCATCTTTTCTAAAAAAAGTAGCGGTATCGGGGCATTGCTGATAAGATGCATTAATCCAAAACAAATACAACTTCCCGTATGTTCGTATATACATAGATCCAAAATCAGTTAAGTCATACCCGCTGCATTTTTCACCTTCTAATTTTGGGTGCTTAGCTCCAAACATAGGTTGTGGAGTGAACGAATAATCTGCCTCCAAAAAAGGTGCTCCAAACTGTTGGAACGGCTTAGAAGTTCCTCTCCCTATACTTACACTTGTGCCCTCAAACAAACAAAGCGAAGGATACAAATAAATAGAAATCATATTCGGTAAATTAGGAGAAGGAGCTACCGGTAATTTATAAAAATCACTATGTTCGTAATCCTTACAAGGTATAATCGTTAAGTCAAGATTATTATTATCCAGCCACTTCTCTCCTAGTACCATTTTGGCATATTCACCTATGGTCATTCCATGTACAATAGGAACTTGATGCATTCCTATAAAAGACTCATTTCCTTTTTTCAAAACAGGTCCATCTACATAAAACCCATTCGGATTGGGTCTGTCTAAGATAATCATTTTAATCTTTTGTTCTGCACAAGCCTCCATCACATAATGCATGGTGCTGATATAAGTATAAAAACGCACTCCCACATCCTGCAAATCAAATATCACCACATCAATACCTGCTAATTTTTCTGCTGAAGGCTTTCGATTCTTTCTTCCATACAACGAGTAAATAGGAATTCCGGTTTTGGAATCTTTACCATCTTTTACTTTTTCGCCAGCATCTGCGGTACCTCTAAAACCATGTTCGGGAGCAAATACGGCTTTCAAGGAAACATCTAACGACAGTAAACTATCTACCAGATGTGTTGCCCCGATTATTGATGTTTGATTTGCTACCAAAGCCACATTTTTACCTTTTATTTGAGGTAAATACAATTCAGTCTGTTCAGCTCCAGTCTTGATTGAAGTTTTGAACTGTTGAGAGAAACTAAGCACGCCAATCAAGAGGAGTAGCAATGTATTTATAATTCTAAATTTCATTTTAATATGTATAATTCTTTTCAAAGATAATCCATCTTTATTAATAGCTCAGATTAAAATTAAAAACGATGTTTATAATCAATAATCTCGAAAACGATGCCTGAGGCTCTCGAAGACGGAGGTAACATCTCGAAAACGTTAACTTCGAGTTCTTTTTCTACCGAAAAACCTCACTCAACGATACCACTTCTATTCAAAAATGACAGCAAACAAATCCCCAAACCGATGCCTGAGGTCGACCGCAGGGAGAAAACTCGAAGGCGGAGCTTGCAAAACCCACCTTTAATCACTATCTTTAAACCATCAAAAAAGGTTGGACATATATTCTTAAATGCAATGACGACAGTTATTATACAGGTAGCACAAATGACTTAGATAGAAGAATACAGCAACATCAAAGCGGAGAAGGAGCCAATCACACAAAAAAACGACTCCCCATAAAGCTTGTCTATTGGGAAGAATACGAAAGAGTTTCAGATGCTTTCTACAGAGAAAAACAAATTCAAGGTTGGAGCAGAAAGAAAAAGGAAGCGCTTATAAACAACGCCCATAATTTACTTCCTGACTTAGCCATAGCTTATCGAGATAGAAAACAAAACCTCGATTCAAAAAACAACAGTAAGCTTTAGCAAACAAATCCGAAACCGATGCCTGAGGTCGACCGCAGGGAGAAAACTCGAAGGCGGAGCTTGCAAAACCCACCTAATACTTGATTATTAAAAAACTATCTATCGTTCTTAATTGAAAATCATTTACTTTGCAGGCTAATTGATTTTACATCTATCAAAACAGAATTTTTCATAGCAAAACGAATGCTCAAAGGAGGCTTTGAGAAACGAATATCTAAACCCATCGTCAATCTTGCGACTATAGGTATAGCCATAGGTGTAGCAGTGATGCTACTTTCTGTTTCTGTAGCAGTTGGGTTCCAGACAGAGGTTCGCAACAAAGTTCTGGGATTTGGAGGTCACGTACAGCTTACATCTCCTATGAGCAATGGTTCTTTTGAAAGTGTAAAAATGAAAACCAACCCGAATTGGCTGAACGATTTGCGTGCCGACCCTGAAATAAAATCAGTTTTTCAAATTGCCTACAAACCCGCCATACTTCAATCCAAAGAGGTAACAGGACAAAACCACCAAGGCAAAGACCTTCGAGATATGACTGGCATTGTTTTCAAAGGTGTTGGAGCAGATTTTGACAAAGACTTTATTCTTAAAAATCTAAAATCAGGCATTTTTCCTTCTTTTCTCGATAAAAAGCCTAACGATACCATTTTGATTTCTCAATTTACTGCCAACCAATTACAACTCGACATAGGAGAAAAAATCACCGCATTTTTTGTCGTTGGAAATGGACCAAAACAAAGAAACTTTATAATCGGAGGTATCTATGAAACAGGGCTAGAAGATTTTGACAAACAATTTGCCTTCATTGACATAGCCCAACTCAGCAAGATTAACAAATGGAACATCAAAGCAAACCTTTCCTTTCTTGACTCCTGCTTTGAAGGAAGCACACTACTAAAAGCCTCTGCTAACGGAGGCAATCAAAACTACAAATACAGTTGGAGTGGTGGTACTTTTGGCGAATACGCTTACGCTCCTATTTGCTTATCAAACGACACCTCCATTACTTTAATTGCCTCAGACTTTGATGAATATGCTTTTGCAGACGAAACGATGATGCTCTCTAATCCCGACACGATACAACTTCAGATTAAAGTAATCAAATCTGAAGACTGCGCTTGCCCTTCAAAAAATTCGCATTGGACTATTGATTATATAAACGACTCTACTATCAAGTATCAAATGGGAGATAAGTTAATCACCACTACTCTTCACAGAACAAACCAAGTAAATACCGGGTATTGTGGAGGTTACGAAATTGTACTTCATGATTTTGAAAAGCTTTCAGAAGGCAATAAGTTAGCAAGATATTATACCGAAAATAGCGTAGAGGTTTCTAGCATCTTAGAGCGTCATCCTGAGATTTTTAATTGGCTTTCTATGCTCGATATGAATGTCTATATCATCCTTGCACTCATGACGTTAGTTGCTATGATCAATATGACCTCCGCCTTATTGGTGTTAATCCTTGAGCGAACCAAAATGATTGGGATTCTCAAAGCTCTCGGGAGTGGCAATTGGATGATCCGTAAGATTTTCCTCATCAACGGTGGCTATCTAGTTTTACGAGGACTTCTCTATGGCAACATCTTAGGTATAGGCATTATTTTCATACAAAATACTACGAATTTCCTCACGCTAGACCAAGCCAATTATTACGTAAGTGTTGTTCCAATGCACTATGAGTGGTTTACATTTTTTATGATTAATGCGGGGGCATTTTTTCTTTGCATTTTAGCACTTATTATACCTTCTTATGTTGTAACCAAAATTAGTCCTATCAAGGCTATCAGATTTGAATAAAAGCACTAAAATTACTGTACCAACTTAATCTCTGTAACAGCAGCAGGTTTAGATATTAAACAAGTTGTTTGTGGTGAATCAGACAATTTGTATTTTATCCAAACAATATTCCCTTCTTTTTGGTGAAGGTTATCTTCTGGCCACTTCAATGGAGAGATTAACTCTTTAGTGTCAATAACCTCAAACAGGAAGCCACATCCATCAGAACCGTTTCTATTTACAACAAGTGCTTTTACGTAACCAGCATCTGTTATTATCTTTTCGGTTTTCATTTTTTCTTCTTTGGCTTTTTCTTCGGCTTCTTTCGCCATTTTTTTGGTTGGAGAACAAGCAGAAAAAACAATTAACAATCCCAATATCCAGCTTAACTTAAGAGTTGATTTCATTTTAGTATTATTTGGTAAGATTCAAATATACCCAACATTGTAGATTATTCTCGAGTTTTAGGTTATTTATTTTTCTTATATCCTATGACTGCTGAAAATTACACCAAATCTGATTTTAATTGCTCCTCAAAAAAGGTTATTTGAAAACCTACATTGGCTAATGTTGAGATAGGTACTTCTGCAACCGTCTTAATATTTTTCTAATGAAGAGATACTACCGTAAACCAACACCCCATAAGCGAACTATCTCATCGCAATTAATGCACATATAACGAACTACACTTGGGGTCTAAAAATTACATTCCGTAAAACAAATTCAATGTATAAACAATAAATTCATTGGAATTTAATACGGTTATTATTTCATTGTTTCCATCTTTATTGATGTCTCCTAACAGGTTGTAACGACCACCTGGAAGTGGAAATCCTTGTTGCAATTTAAACTGATGATTGTACACCAAAATTTGATCTTGCAAACTATTATAGACAATAGTGTGTTTATACTTTTCCCCAACGCTACTAACATTTCTAGAGATATCAAAATCATAAATCTCACTAAATATCAGCGATTTATCTGGAGCATAAACAGATAATTTATGCGGTTGCATCACTACATATTCATATAGGTTATCGTTTTCTAAATCTGTGAGATAGTAGTTGTAATCAAACAAGGAGGTGTCAATCTCCTGCTTCATCATAGTGTTATCAAAGAATAATGCAGCGAATTGTGAAACAGAATCTACAAAAATAATCTTAGTGGTTTCGATAGAATTACCAACTACTAAATATACTTTATCCTTTTGAGAGGTACTAAAAGTGGAATCTACGACATGCCTAATCTCCCCTTTTCTATTCAAAAGATATATGTTCCCAAGTATATCGGCATTAAAAATATAGTCTTTTCCTCCCGTTACAAAATGTTGAAAAGGCTGTGTTATTATGCTTTTTGTAGGATCCGCTTTCCACCCATCTACAAGTTTTCCATCTTTACTGTAATTTAGTATTTGCTGAGTTATAGTTGCCAGCAGTAATCGATAATTATGATTGTGTTCATAATCCAACGCCCTAACTTGATTAGATGCCGTTTCTTTAAGTGTAATCGGATACCCCTTTACTTCGTTACCGTTTATATCTATCAAATGTATTTTTTTTGCGGTATTGAAGAGCATCTGATACTTATTATTTCCATAAACGTCTATTTGCGTTATCCCCCCAATAATAGGTTCTTTTATTGGTCTTGACCACTTGACTTTTCCGGTAGCACTAATCAGAAGTAGGTTGTATTTTTTGTCCTGTGTTACGCTTGAAATCGTAACACAGGACAAAAAATACAACCTACTTCTGATTAG
>CAMZLL010000015.1 GCA_947311505.1 uncultured Cryomorphaceae bacterium | reverse complement strand
AGAATTTTCTGATCTCAGTAAAGAACTCGCAAAGATTTTAAAAACTTTAGAGGAAAAGGAGGGGGAGTGGATGGAATTGGTGGAGTAGGGATATTTTTAGATACTTTCTTGGTTTTATTACTTGTTCCAGTAAGCTTTTCTTTGATTTTAGAAACTTAGGAAAGTCAAAGTTTGGGTATTGAAACTGTTTGTAATATTATATATTTCCTAAGTTTTGAACTACTTACTTCTCACTATTTTACTCCTTAGATCAAGAAATCACTTTTACACTTTACATTCTACCTCTCATGAAAAAAACAATCTTACAGGCACTCCAACGACGTTATGCAACAAAAAAGTTTGATACTACAAAAAAGATATCTCTTGAAAATCTAGAGACTCTTGAAGAAAGTTTGAGATTAACGCCTTCTTCATTTTGACTACAGGCATGGAAGTTTTTTAGAGTAGATACTTCAGTACTTCGTGAAAAACTCCGCCCTATTGCTTATGGACAAACACAGATAAAAGAGGCCTCATATCTCTATGTATTGGCACATCGCACAGAAGTAAAAGACGCTGATATAGAAAAATACTTAGAAGATATTATCCAAAAAAGATGAGGGTCACGCGAGCAGTTGCAAGGATTTTTTGATATGATTCAAGGGAAAACTTCTTCATTAGATGCAGAAAAATTACATACATACTTAAAATCTCAAGTATATATCGCAGCAGGATTTTTAATGGAAACGTGTGCTTTACTGAAAATAGATTGTTGCCCTATGGAAGGGTTTGATAATAAAGCGTGTGATGGGCTCTTGTGATTGACAGAGAAATGATATACAGCAGCACTCTTGATGCCTGTAGGATATAGACATGAAGACGATCCATATATCCAGAGAAAGAAAGTGAGGTTTGCAATGGATGAGGTGTTTGAGGTGTTATAGATTATTTTTCATTTTACTGTATTTTTCATTGATTTCTCCAAAGAGCATAATAGAGTCATTTTTTTTCAATAAGCTCTTCATGTTTTCCTTGTTCTGTGATTTTTCATTTCTCGAGGACGTATATCCTGTCTGCATGTTGGATAGTGCTGAGTCTGTGGGCTATCATAATCACAATCATTTCTTTTTGTTCTGTAGATATTTTTTGTATAGTTTCTGTTATTTCTGCTTCTATGAGAGTGTCTAGACTAGAAGTTGCTTCATCAAATATTAGGAGTGCGGGTTTGCGAAGTAAAGCTCTTGCGATAGAGAGTCTTTGTCTCTGTCCTCATGAAAGTTTTATTCCTCATTCTCCTATTTTAGTATCGAGACCTTCTTCATTTGAAAGAATAAGATCTTTTATTTGAGCATCTTGAAGAACTTTTAACATTTCTTTTTCAGTAGCTTCTGGATGTACAAAATGAAGATTATCTCTAATCGTTCCAGCAAAGAGTTGTGATTCCTGAGACACATAGCCGATAGATCTTTTTAATAGTTGTGGATCATACTCATGTATGGGGTTTTTATTGATAGATATAGTTCAGGTATTTGGTTGGTAAAGTCAGAGTAAAAGTTTAATCAGGGTTGATTTTCCTGCTCCAGAAGGTCAAACAAAAGCAATACATTCTCACTTCTTTGCTTCTCGAGAGATGTTTTTAAGAATATCTTTATGTTCTTGATATGCAAAACTGACCGTATCGAAAAGTATATTTTTTATATCTTCTATAGATTTCTCTCCAGAGAGAAAAGGTTTATGGTTTTCTATTTCTAGAAGTTCTTTAACGATCTGATCACTTGCTTTAGCTTCTTGGTAATTTTTCATCACGGTTCATAGTTCGTAGAGAGGACGAAAGATAAAGAAGCTATAAAAATATAAAGAGAAAAACTCTCCTAGAGAAATACTTTCATGGAATACTAACCAAAACATCGTGGCCATCAAACAGACACGGACGAGGTTTATGAGTGTTCCTTGGATAAATTCTACAATCCTGATAAGTTTGATCTTTTTTATTTCTAGTCCGAGTAATTTTGTGTTTGTTTTTTCTAATCTTTCTAATTCTTGTTTTTCTAGTCCAAGCGACTTGATAAGGGCAATATTACGTAAAGTCTCTGTGGTAGCTCATGAAAGCGTAGCACTTTCTTTGACAATATCAGACTGTGCAGTTTTTATTTTTTTAGAAAGGAATATCATGATGGTACCCATGATAGGAAGTAATGATACATAAATAACAGCTATGAGTCGATGGACAGTGCTTGCGTAGATGATAACAAAAAGAAGACCTACCAATGAAACAAAAAGAGTATTGATAACATTTAAAATAAATGTTTGTATGTTTTGTTTTGCTTTCAGAAGTTTTTCTAAGATCTGGCCAGATTGTTGATCTTCAAACACTTTGTATGGAATAGAAAAAAGATGAGAGAGGGTATCTTGATAAAGTTTCATTCCTATTTTTTGAGAAAGTTTATTTACCAGAAAATCTTGAATATTTTTAGCAATCCTACTCACCATTGCTACGCCAACACTAGCAAGTAAGAGTACTCATACTCCAGAAACAAACTCTTTCTGGCTATATGATTGAAAGTCGCTAATCCAGTTGTCTATAATCATTCTAAAAATCTGTGGATCAGCTAGCGAAAAAACTTGATTTATAATTGCACAAATCAGCGAAAAAATAAGGAGTTTTTTATATGGTTTTAAATAGGGAAATATAAATTTCATAAAAAATATTGGAAAAAATAAAATTTTATTTTTTAAAGAAAAGTAGAGAATACTTATGATATTTATATTTCCCTATTTAAAACCATATAAAAAACTCCTTATTTTTTCGCTGATTTGTGCAATTATAAATCAAGTT
>CAMZLL010000014.1 GCA_947311505.1 uncultured Cryomorphaceae bacterium | reverse complement strand
TATCCCCATCAACCCACCCACCCCCTAACCAACCGTAAACCACTTTTCATTCAACAAATTACTAATATAACAAACAACAAGATAACAATAGACCAAAACAGAGTGAAAGCATCATAGAGAGAAAGTAATAAAGGCGTAACGACCAGTGACCAGAACTAAAATCCCCGTGACACTCTCACTTTGTAAATAAACCATGAGAAGGAAAAAATTAACAAACAAAAATCTTTCAAATAAGTTGACAGTAATTACAGCTAACACACAAGACGCCGTAAAAATTGATTTCGCTCTGGTCCGGTTCTCGAAACTAATCAGGTCCACGAAGAAGAAAGTCAATTGTTAGGCGCTAAATCAGATATCAAACTACTCAAACAAATAGAAAAAGATTTGCTATACGGCAAAAAAATAAATGCTGAACTTTTGGTATATAACAACTTTAACGAACCTACCTGGGCGCAAGTTTCTTATGATCCTATATTTGATAATGATGGTTCGATTAAAGAATATATCTGCATTGTACAAAATCTACAAGAGATCAAAGAAATTCAAAAACAATTGGAAGAGAAAAATAAAGACATAATGGATAGTGTTGAATATGCACTTCGTATTCAAAGAGCTTTGCTTCCTAATTTGAAGCATTTCAAACGAAATCTGCCAAAACATTTTGTTTACTACAAACCAAAGGATGTAGTAAGCGGTGATTTTTATCATATGGAAATGTATGACAACAAAGTTTTTGTAGCTATTGCCGACTGTACAGGTCACGGAATTCCAGGCGCAATGATGACCTCTATTTGTTCACAAGCGATCAACAATGCGATTTTAGACAAACGTCTTATTGATCCAGCAAAAATATTAGAGCACGTAGATATTTATGTAAAAAATGCTATGGCATCTAACAGTAAAGATCTTACCGATGGAATGGATATAGGTCTTTTAGCGTTTGACCTCGAAAATGAGTCGCTAGAATATTGTGGAGCTAAAAGACCACTGATTTACATCAGTAATGAAGGAGAAGTTAACCAGATAAAAGGAATTAAAAGATCAATTGGCGAATATACCTTGGGTGAAAATCTCCCTTTTATAACAGAAGTACTTCCTATTGATCAAGATTATTTTGTTTATTGTTTCTCTGATGGAATTCCCGATCAATTTGGAGGAGAACGAGGCAAAAAGCTATACCTTAAAAAAACCATATCTTTCTTGAACGATATAAAAGAAGAACCACTTAAAATACAACACGAATTACTTGAACAAAAAATGATAGATTGGACTCGTAATTTTGAAATACCACAAACAGATGATATGCTACTTTTTGGAGCTAAAGTCACACCAGCTTATTATTCTAAAATGAAAACAATTTTTAATTTAAAATAAGAAACTAATATGATTACCAAAACTGGGACAATAAAAGAGGGACAAGAAATTGATTCCGAAGCTCAATTAGTATTTTATGCTTTTAACAGGGTGAACTTTGATAAACAGCAATACGAAACCATAAAAGAAAAATTTCCTAAGGCTGACTTAGTCGGTTTTTCAACCTCAGGACATTTTACGGATGCTACCATATATGACGATAAGATTTCTTTTGCTTCGCTACATTTTGAAAAGGCAAGTTACGAAATAAAAAGCTACAATCCAGATGATTATGCGTCCAGCTTAGTATTAGGCAATCAAATCAGTGCGGACTTTAAGACTCTAAATGATCTAAAGGGATTACTTATAATTGCAGACGGAAGCAAAACCAACGGTACGTTTCTAATCGAAGGTGTTAATAAAGAATTGAACCCAGACACCCCTATTTTCGGGGGGATGGCTGGAGATTCGGCACGATTTGAAAAGACTTTGGTGGATTTAAATAAACTTCCTTTATCTGAACATGTAATTGTTATAGGTTTTAGAGGAAATCTTCAAATCCAAACGGGATGCTGTGCTGGTTGGAAAGAAATGGAAATAGAATATACCATTACAAAATCAGTAGGAAATGAACTAATAGAGGTAAACCATAAAAATGCATACGATGAATTATACACACTACTTGCTCCTAAAGATGATGCAGATTTCACCAATAACACATTGTTTTTTCCGTTTCAATTAACAACAAAAAAAGGAGATCAACTTATTAGAACCCCCATAGCAGTAGATCATAAAAACAAACGCATAACCTATGCTGGAGAAATGCCAGAAGGATGTGTAGTAAAGCTAATGAAGGCAGGCTCATTAAATCTATTAAAATCAACTACACAAGCTTGTGAAGAAGCACATTCTAGCCACAATTCACAATTTGTGTTTGCCACTTCCTGTGTAGGAAGAAGAGTCGTTTTAGATAAAATGGCAAACGAAGAATTTTTAGAAATAAAAGATGTATTTCCGAAAGATTCAAAGGTCTTTGGATTTTATTCCTATGGAGAATTTGCTCGTAACAACAACACTTCTAGCTCTTGTTTGCTTCATAATCAGACATTTACTATTGCTTCAATTTATGAAAACTAAACCAAAATGCATAAACTATTAGCCAAGCAAATAAAAAGAAATAATATAACCTTTGAAGAAGGTAGTGATTTACATCATTTTGTAGAAGCTGTTGCCAATACCTACACTCAGATGTATCAAGAACAAGTTAAATTTGAAGAAAGCTCCAATAGAATGCTTTCTAAAATTTCGCATACCAATGAAAATTTGCAAACAATAATCGAAACCATTGATAGCTTTAATTATCACTTGTCTCATGATTTAAAAACTTCCATAATAAATAATATCAGTCTAACAAGAATGGTAAAAAAATATTATGAAAAGCAAAATCAAGATAAAATGAAAAAACTCATAGTGAGGTTAGAAAAAAACTCCTCCGATGGTTTGGCTCTTATTGAAAAATATCTTGAAATATCTAAATTTGAAACACAGATATCTGAAGCTTCTAAAGAAAATATCAATATTCCAAAATTAATTTTAAAACTTCAACAAGAATTACATCTTGATGATAAATTGGATATAAAAGTAAATATTCAAGGTTTTGATAGTTTACTTATCGATGAAATCTCTATCAGAAGTATAATTCAAAATTTCATGACCAACGCCTATAAGTATGGAAATGATAATGGAAAAACGGTTTTTGAAGTTACTTTATCTAGTGATTTTGATTATTATTATCTCGAATTTAAAGATAATGGTATTGGAATCGATTTAGAAAAGCAAGGAAATAAATTATTTAAACCCTTTATTAGAATAAAACAACACGAACAAGAAGGATCGGGAGTAGGATTGTTTATCGTAAAAAAAATCGTAAATAAATTAGGAGGTTCAATAAATGTAACCAGTAAATTAGGTGAAGGTTCGACCTTTACCATAAAATTATTAAAATGAAACAAAAATTAGACTTTTTCATTATTGATGACTCAGAAGTCAATAATTTTTATACCGAAGATTTACTAGAAGAAATAGACTTTATCGGAAAAATTGACGTCTTCCTTGATGCCAATGAGGCATTAAATGAAATGATTAAAAGAAATACAGAAGGTATTAAACAACCAGATTTTGTATTATTAGACATTAGAATGCCTGAAATAGACGGTTTTGAATTCATTGAAGAATTGGAGCAAGAAGTGGATGAAGATGATTTTAAATGTAAAATATTTATTTTAACTTCTAGCAAACATAGAAAAGATATAGAAAGTTTTGAAAAGCAATTATTAGCTTGTGAATTTCTAAACAAACCACTAAATAAAGAGGAATTGCTAGAAAAAATAGAAAAACACCGTTAAACCCAACTCTTTATGATAAAGATACTTACAGTAATAGGCGCAAGACCACAGATAATAAAAGCTGCTGCACTTAGTAGATGTATCAAAGAGTCTTACAGCTCAGAAATAAAAGAATTGATAGTACATACAGGGCAACACTATGACCAAAATATGTCGCAGATTTTCTTTGATGAATTAGGCATTCCCAAACCTAATATGAACCTCAGTGTAGGTTCTGGTAATCATGGAGTACAAACAGCTAAAATGATTGAAGGATTGGAAGAAATACTTATTGCAGAACAACCTGATGCAATAGTGGTTTACGGTGATACCAATTCCACGTTAGCAGCTGGTGTGGCAGCATCCAAACTACATGTTCCTATAGTACATATCGAAGCAGGACTGAGATCGTATAATAAAAAAATGCCCGAAGAAGTAAATCGAATCATGTGCGACCATGCTAGTACATTACTTTTTTCGCCTACCAAAGCAGGTATTGAAAATTTAATAAAAGAAGGATTCAAAACAACCAATCTACAACCCTATACAATGAATAATCCTGGCATATTTCACTGTGGGGATATTATGTATGATAATAGTTTGCATTTTTCAAAACTTAGTGACCAACAATCTACTGTATTAGATGATAACGATATCGAAAAAGATAAATTTGTGCTTTCTACCATTCACAGAAATGACAATACAGATATACCTGAACGCTTATCTGGTATATTTGAAGCTATTCTTGAAATCATTGAAAATCATAACATCTCTTTTGTTCTTCCTTTACATCCAAGAACAAATAAACTACTAAAACAAAATACTTCTGCTGAATTGTACCTAAATATAAAGTCTGAAAAGAGATTAAAAATAATACCTCCAGTATCGTTCCTTGATATGATTGCTCTCGAAAAAAACGCTAAGATAATAGTTACCGATAGTGGAGGTGTGCAAAAAGAAGCATTCTTCTTCAAAAAACCTTGTGTTATTTTAAGACCAGAAACCGAATGGGTGGAACTCGTTTCTTGTGGTGCTGCTAAAATTGTTGGTTGGCATAAAGATAAAATTATTTCAGCTTTTAACGACTACTACACTACTACTAATGTCTCATTTCCTCCACTTTTTGGAGATGGAAAAGCCGCATCATTTATGTGTGCTAAAATGATAGAAACTTTTGAATAACCCACCATTAGTTGACATTAAATTTTAATCTTCGTCTAATATTTCAGAAAAAAGATAACTATTTTATTTTATCTACGTATTGAAATCAATACGACAAATATTCTCTGTAAATAAGAGTTCCAACAAATGACTTGACATGAAAGTTTTAACAAAATTTATTCTTACAAATGCACTGCTTATTAACGGAGCAATTGCTTTTCCGCAAACCCAATTATTAAGTGAAATACCTAACTCCAGCAAATTTGCTCCTGATGTGGAACAAATAGAATCTTTAGAGGAAGGAATAAATATCTACGACCAATATTCTACACTTATAAAAAATCCTAAAATAAGAAAGAACGGTAGCATCTTCTTACAAGGTAAGATGGAAGATCATTACAACAATGGAAGGTTACTGCATAAAGGTACTTACGTAAATGGTGTAGCTACCTCATTTACAAATTACTATCAAAACGAAACTATAGAACGTAAATACAAACATAAAAAAGGTGGAAATGGAACGTTAACCACTTTTTATATAAACGGTAACAAAAGAAAAGTTGTCAAATATCATAATTACCTAGCTTACGAAATAACCAAATTCTCAAAACAAGAAGGAATTATATATATACAAGAATTAAACCCAGAAACAGGAACACCAGAATTGGTACAGGAAAACTATGAAAATGGTATTCCTAAATCAATAATAGAGCTGCAAGACCCAGTAAAAATGAGTTATACTCAACTTACATTTGCAGAATCTGGTAAAAAACAAACTGAAGGAAAATTAGAATATTCCGAAGATGATGATGGGCTTATAAAAAAAGGCGAATGGTTACAATACGATAAAGATGAAAACTCCGCTCCTTTAGAATATGACTTTGATGAAGTAATATCATTCTCAGGAGATATAATTAACAACAATGAGGAGGAGATTGAAATAACGAATGCTGACAACACACCTGAAAATACAAGTAACGAGAAGTCTGTGAAAGTTAAAAATTCAATGCCCACCAACCTAATAAGGTTCGATCAAGATGCAGATAATACAATCAGCACCGGTGAACTTGATATTGCTGTTAGCGATTTCTTTGATGACACCACTATAGAATTGGATCAAATCAATTCTTTGGTCAACTTTTTCTTCGACCAAGAATAATAGTCTAATCATCAATGTAAAACCCCTACTCTACATATTATTTCCTTGATTTGAAGAAAGGTGACACTTCAACAACAAAAATTTGAATAGTCAACAAAAGGAGCAATACGGATAAAATAGATTTGAATTGTTTGCTAATGAAATAGAATTTCCTGCTCATATTTATAGTTGTTCATCCGTTAAATAGTATTCGATTTTCTTACTAATTATTGACAATAATCGAGTATTCTCAGTAAAAACTTTATCTTCGTATCTTAACGTTTATTCGAAGTATTATGAATCTATTTGACAGCTATTCATCCGCTACAGAAAAAGAATGGAAAGATAAGATAACCAGCGATTTAAAAGGTGCTCCTATCGAATCGCTTAATTGGGAAAGTGAACTTGGGACTATTGACCCAGTACTATTCAATTATAAAAATAAATACATTCGAATACCAAGTAAGACAAATCAACCGTCAAATGCGTGGGTAATTACCGCTTCATTTTCGGGAAAGAATCCAAAAGAATGCAATTCCGAAATACTCAAGTCGCTAGCAGGAGGAGTAAATGGCATTCTACTCTACGACACGAAAGCAAGCGATTTGGAACTCATCCTCAAGGAAGTAATGATCGAAATAATAGCTGTAAGAATATTTAGCTCAAATGCAGAAAACAACACCAATCTGAAAACCGTTATGCATTCACTATTTCCTGATAAAAGCGAACATTACCAAATAATAGGAGATCCAATTGGTCAATATATTTCTGGAAACTCAAAAACTATAGACATAGCAGCAGCTACAAACTTTGAGGTACAAGCTACAAAATATGGGAATGCAGGCGGTTCTATCCAACATCAATTGGGAATGGCAATAGCACAAGGTCACGAATATTTAGTGTATCAATTGGAAAACAAAATTCCCTTTGAACAAGCATTGGCAAATATCAGTTTCAAATTAAGCATAGGAAATTCATACTTTGCCGAAATAGCTAAGGTGAAAGCCCTGAGAAGTCTCTGGTACACAGTAGCTAACGAATATGGAGATGCTACTTCGGTGTACACCACCATACATGCTGTTACCGCTACACTTTATCAGAGCAACTTGGATATACACAACAATCTGCTCCGTGGAAGCACCGCATCTATGGCGGCTATCATAGCAGGAGCCGACACTTTAGAGGTTACACCTTACGACTATCCTTCTAAAGAAAAACGAAATGATGCTGATAGATTAGCAAAAAATATTCAACTGCTCTTGCAAGAAGAATCGTATCTAAATCAAGTTAAAAATGGATCGGATGGTTCCTATTACATCGAGCAATTGACAGATATAATCATAGCAAAATCTTGGGACTATTTCAAAAAAGTGGAAGCTCTCGGAGGTTTTATCAACGCTTTTGAAAAGGGTAAAATAGTAGCCGATTTACACTCAGATTTAAAAACAAAAATAACTAACTTCAAAAATGAGGAGCTTATTTTGCTAGGTACAAACCGATATCCCAATGCCAACGAAAAAAACAATGAATTTTATGCCGAATACGATTTCAATAATCCCTTTATTAAAACCTACAGATTATCTCAGGTAAAAATAGAAGCGTAGCAATAAAAAGATCTTAAAATGAGAAAATCATTCAAAAATATAGACGTAAAATCAAACTTAGAACGCACAATAACAAAATGCGCACCTCAAGAATTTGAATCTGCCGAAAAAGTAACCATCAAATCAGAATATACGGCAGACGATGTTGCCAATTTAAACCATTTGGAATTTGTAGCAGGAATAGCTCCCAATCTTCGTGGTCCCTACTCTACGATGTACATTCGCAGACCTTGGACAATAAGACAATATGCAGGCTTTAGTACTGCCGAAGAATCTAATGCTTTTTATAGAAGAAATCTAAAAGCTGGTCAAAAAGGACTGTCTGTAGCATTTGATTTGGCCACACACAGAGGTTATGACAGCGATCACGAGCGGGTAACTGGCGATGTAGGAAAAGCAGGTGTTGCCATAGATTCTGTATTGGATATGAAAATCTTATTTGATCAAATTCCATTAGATAAAATGTCTGTATCAATGACCATGAACGGTGCGGTATTACCAATAATGGCATTTTACATCGTAGCAGCAGAAGAGCAAGGTGTGGATCAAAAGCTGTTGGCAGGCACAATTCAAAACGACATTCTCAAGGAGTTCATGGTTCGTAATACGTACATTTACCCTCCCAAACATTCAATGAAAATCATTGCAGATATTTTTGAATATACGTCTCAATATATGCCAAAATTCAACTCCATTTCTATATCGGGTTATCATATGCAAGAAGCTGGAGCAACTGCCGATATCGAATTGGCATACACGTTAGCAGACGGTTTGGAATACCTAAAAAGTGGTGTAGCATCTGGGTTAGATATTGATACTTTTGCTCCGAGATTATCATTCTTTTGGGCTATTGGAATGAATCATTTTATGGAAATAGCAAAAATGCGAGCTGCACGTATGCTTTGGGCAAAAATAGTCAAAAAATTTAATCCCAAAAATCCGAAGTCCCTTTCCTTACGAACACATTGTCAAACAAGTGGCTGGAGTCTTACCGAACAAGATGCGTTTAACAATGTAAGTAGAACCTGTATAGAAGCCATGAGTGCAGCATTAGGCGGCACTCAATCTTTACACACCAACGCACTTGATGAAGCCATCGCATTGCCTACCGACTTTTCTGCTCGAATAGCACGAAATACACAAATATTTATTCAACAAGAAACAGACATTTGTAAAGCTATAGATCCGTGGGCGGGTAGTTATTATGTAGAACGACTGACCAAAGAAATAGCAGACAAAGCGTGGCAGCTAATTGAAGAAGTGCAAGAACTCGGAGGAATGGCTAAGGCCATAGAATCTGGTGTTCCTAAAATGAGGATAGAAGAAGCTGCTGCAAGAAAACAAGCCAAAATTGATTCAAACAGAGACATAATTGTTGGAGTCAACGAATACAAAACAGACGAAGAGCAGGCATTTGAAATACTAGAGGTAGATAATACCCGAGTTAGAGATTCGCAAATAGCACGTCTCCACAAAATGAAAGCAGAACGAGATGCTGTAAAAGTAAAAAAAGCATTGGATGACTTAGTGGCTTGCTCCGCAACAGGAGACGGCAACTTATTAGAATTAGCAGTGGTAGCAGCGAGAGAACGTGCTTCATTGGGTGAAATTTCTGATGCATTGGAATCACATTTTGGGAGATATAAAGCCACTATTAAATCCATTTCTGGAGTATATTCAGCTGAAGCTATGAATGATAAAGATTTTAATATTGCCAAAGAAATGGTAGTAGCCTTTGAAAAAAGGGAAGGAAGACGACCTCGAATAATGATTGCTAAAATGGGGCAAGACGGACACGACAGAGGAGCAAAAGTAGTAAGCACAGGCTATGCTGACATAGGATTTGATGTTGACATTGGACCTTTGTTTCAAACCCCCTACGAATCTGCAAAACAAGCCGTAGAAAATGATGTGCACATACTTGGGGTTTCTTCATTAGCAGCAGGTCACAAAACACTCATTCCCGCAGTTATTGCCGAACTCAAAAAAATGGGAAGAGAGGATATAGTGGTCATAGCAGGTGGTGTTATTCCGCAACAAGATTATCAATTTTTATTTGACGCAGGTGTTGCGGCAGTTTTCGGACCAGGCACTAAAATAAGCGCTGCTGCTATCGAACTTTTGGGCTTGTTTGAATAATTGAGGTTAAGGATATCTATCTTTTTTTAATGGATCTAGTAAATATTCTAAACCATTTAACCTTATCTCATACATCGTTTCTAATAACATTCCTAATTTCCCTTTAGGAAATCCTTTTCTTTTGTACCAAACCAGATAAAACTCGGGGATGTCGCAAATTCTTCGCCCTTCAAATTTACCAAAGGGCATCTTGGTCGTAACCAACGATTCTAAATTAAAATCAAGCACGATTTTCTGCTACTTTTTTAACCTTTGCTAAAACAGCCTCTTTCAAACTTTCCTTATAGGTGATCATTTTTTCTTGTACTGACTTATTTCCCACCGATAAGATTTGTAAGGCTAATAATCCTGCATTTTTTGCACCATCTAATGCTACGGTAGCTACTGGTACGCCACCTGGCATTTGCAAAATAGAAAGTACTGAATCCCAACCATCAATAGAGTTGAAGATTTTACGGGTACACCAATTACTGGCAATGGAGAAATTGCCGCTACCATTCCGGGTAAATGTGCTGCTCCACCTGCTCCTGCTATGACAACCTCTATTCCTCTTGAATGTGCATTCTTTGCAAATTCAAATAAACGTTCGGGCGTTCTGTGTGCAGAAACAATCGTTAATTCGTAAGGAATTCCAAATTCATCAATAACCTCTGCTGCTGCATTCATAACTCTCAAGTCAGAATCTGAGCCCATTATGATACTTATTTTTGGATTTTTCATGCTTTTACTTTTAATGTGTTTTTTACTATTTTTGCTTTCTCTTTAGCATCTTCTATTGTATCTCCTAATATGGTGATATGTCCCATTTTTCGGAAAGGTTTGGTTATACTCTTACCATATATATGCGGTTTAACTCCTGAGAGTTTTAACACCTCTTCCAAGCCTTCATATACAACAGCACCTGTATGATTTTCTTCTCCCAATAAATTGAGCATTACAGTAGGTGTTCGTAAAGTAGTATCACCTAAAGGCCAATCAAAAATAGCTCGTAATTGTTGTTCATATTGAGATGTGATACACGCCTCTATGGTATAGTGACCGCTATTATGAGTTCTGGGGGCAGCTTCGTTGACCAATATCTCTCCTGATTTTGTAAGAAATAATTCTACTGCTAAGATCCCTACCAAATTAAAATCTTTAGCTACTTTCAAAGCTATTTCTTCGGCTTTTTTAGCAATACTATGGGGGACTTCTGCAGGACAAATTAATTCATCTACCATATTGGCAGCATTGAACTCCATCTCTACCAAAGGGAAACATTTCAATTCTCCAGAAGGATTTCTAGCAACTATAACTGCCAATTCTTTATCTATATCAACAGCATCTTCTACAATACAAGGAGCATCCATTAAGCGATTCATTGCACCCTCATTTAAGACTACTGCTACTCCTCTTCCATCATATCCATCGGTACGTAATTTCTGTACAAATGGGTATGTTATGTTACCATTAACAATTGCATTTTGCACTTCCTTTAGATTACTATAAATCTCAAAATCAGAGGTTGGAATTTGGTTCTTTTTATAAAATTCTTTTTGCAATCCCTTGTCTTTGATAGTAGCCAAAGTTTCTGGATCGGGATAGATTGTAAGTCCTTCTTCTTTTAATTTTCGCAGCGCTGCAATGTTGATGTGCTCAATTTCAAAGGTTAATAAATCTACTTTTTTCCCAAAGTTATATACATCATCAAAATTGTTTTGATCTCCTTGAAAAAATTCGTGACACAATCCTACAATTGGAGCTTCTGCAGAAGGATCCATAGCGTAAACTTGTACATCCCAAATACTTGCTGCTTGTGTGAGCATTTTGCCTAATTGTCCTCCTGACATTATTCCCAGCTTAAAACTAGATGAACTTTTCTGTCCCATTGGTCTATGATTATGATATTTGACAAATATACCCAAACCAAATAGCTTTAAATTACTTTTTAAAAATAATTTTCATACTTCAACTTTTATATATTAAGACCATTGCAGAAATCTATATGTTGTTTAATGGTATGAAGTTCGAGGCAGGAGCAAAAACTAATTTCAGGTTCTATTTTTTATTTTCAACCTCGTAATATTAACTATTTTTCAATATTACGCTTGGCATTCAAATGAAACTCATCGGTACATTTTTCATGAAAATACGGATAGAATCTCTTATCACGTATTTTATTATCACTTCTAAAATAAGCTGTATGCACGATTATAGTTTGATTTCCATTACCTATAAATTCCATAACCTGTTTCCCATTTGATCGGTTGTCGGCTCCGTATGTGGTTTCTAAAATTCTTTTTTCAGCATCTATTTTGGTTACTTCAAATTGAACGGGTATTTTATAAAATTTTGTAATCTGTAAATTCAATTCATAGACCGTTCCTATTTTTATAGCAGGAAATAAAGAATCCTCTTCTATGTATAACTCATTGCTCATTTTAGAATATGCCTTGGTAACTTTCGTCAACGGCCCTTTCCAATATTGGCTTGCTGGTGTAGAGACATAGTAGTTCCAACTGGTTTCTACATCAGCATCTATAAGATAAACTTTAGTGTGACTATTATAATTTTCAAGTGTATCTTCTGGGGTAAAACTAATTTTGAATTCTCTAAACTGTGCTATCAATTGAGTTCTATATGCGTTGATGTTTAGTATTTTATGTTTTTTTGTAGTGTTACAACCTACCAATATTAAACTAAAAAAAAGAATACTATATGTATTGGCAATGATTCGCAAACTTAATCTTAGTTATTTATTATTATTTTTTTAGTTTCTTTCGTATTTGAATTACGAAGGTAATAAATACCATTTGGTAAGTCACTCAGATCGACTTTTATTTTGGTAGAATGTGCATCAAAAGATATTGATTTTAACTGCTGCCCAAATACGTTGTAACAATCATATTGCCCTGCTTTAAATACACTATGATTAATGGTTATAACTCCTTTTGTTGGATTGGGATAAATAGAAAATTTATTCTCTGCATTTTGTGCTTCAATGTCCGTAGGTAAATAGCTCACACTTGGCAAAGAAATAAAACTAGGTTGAGTGGGGTTAAACTCTATGGTTATATCACAATTTTGAGCTCCTATAGAATTTCCTTGATAGTTATACATGGTAGTTTCTCCGGGCGCCCACCTAAAGAAATCGTTAGCATTATTGGGAACGTGAGGATTACTTTGATATTTAGGAAAGTTAGAGCTACTCACTAATATTTTGATTTGATGGTCAACTCCAAAGGTATGCCCCAAAGGAAGCAGATCAAATTCAAAATAATGATAGGTGTCATTATCAATGTTGGTCAACAAAATGGTCTCATTGGTATCTGCATCAAAAATAGATTTTGCATAATCTCTCGACTTTGCATTAACCACGCCCTCTGTAATTAACATTTCTCTTCCATCTGGATATACATCTAAAATACGAATCATTAAATCAAAATCGGTTTTTGTAGTACTATAAGTAGAAGTAGATCCTTTGGCATATAAACTCGCTTTTGGGAATCCAATTACGGTCATTGTATCTGTTAATTGGGGAGTTATAAACTGTAATACATCGCTTCTGTTCATGGTCAAATTGGCATAATTTGGATTGGCTAAATTGATTGATCCTTGCGACTTTTGAGAACTTGCAGGTAAGGTAGGTATCATATTATTACCTCCTATTGTCCGTACTGGATTGTTAGGGTCTGCTGTATAGCTCAAAGTTCCTTCGTTGCTGGTAGGTACTACATAATCCGCTGTTAGATTTTGATGAAGATAAATATTTTCAGTAACTATTCCTTCATTGAATGGCAAAGAATCGGTTGCAAACCAATAGTTCCCTACATTTGTATTTGAAGCATCGTTTTGAGGACCTGTAATATACATTCGGATATCTTTCATATTGTCAAAATGATTATTATCAGCACTTGTGAGTGGAGCAGATAAGTTAACCAAAGCTGGCGACATAGGGTCAATATCATAGGTCATATCTGTAATGCTTCCTCCTATATCAATTTGTATAGGTAGGTTCAATAAGCCTGTTTGACCTCCTATATAGTTCAAAAATTGATAATAAGGAATGATATAATTTTTAGAAGGAATTCGAATCAAATTCGTTCCTAAAGTTTGCCAATCTTGCGATTCAGGGATAATAAAGAAAGGTTCGCCTCCTAGGTGTTCTCTAAACCAATATAGCATCTCAGATTGGTAAATGTCATTCATCAAGCTACTATCAGATAAAATAGTAGTAGGGTCAATATCTAAATCAAAATTCAAAACATCAAATACATTATCTGGATACACTTCGTCACCAACGATATTAGATCCTATTGTTTGATGAGTCCATGGCCCAATTACGAGTTTTTGATTGGTCGATGGGTTTGCATTTCTTGTTTTATTAAATGTTTCTATTTGTCCATTGATAAAAATATCCCACCAACCTGTTAAGTGATACGTTGGTTTATTAAGATTATTATAACGTGAATAGGCTCCATTTGCATCTGATTCTCCAAGGCTGTTTACGGGAGCCATTGAGGCGTCCAAGTCCATTCGAACAATAGAGGTAGGATGTGCCCCAGAAGGAGAAGTATTGAAGGCATCGGCAACAAACCAATCTATAAGATCATTGGCTACAGCCGCTTGACTGGAGTATCCATAATCAGCAGGGCTGTGCAATGCATTGGTCAAGCTAAGATCTGTTCCTACTAAAGTGTCATAAACCCCTGAAGCAATTTGCCCTGATGTCCAACCGGTAGCAAGCGAATGTCTATAAACACCGTTGTGAAACAAGGTTGAGTTATAATGTTCGCTTGCTCCTACTATTGGCAATAAACATTTTACTGGATTGCTAGTATTAGAATGAGGAATAGCCGATAAAGCTTGGTACTGGGAATTTGCCAAAGCAGACGCACCATACATTCCTATGGATCCATTACAAAACAAAATCGTATCATTGACACCATCCAAATCTACATCAGAAATACGATACAAGCTGTCTGCTATATAAAGTAATGCATCTTTTCCATCTGCGTGCTTCAACGCATTATTAGCATCGGTAGTATTAGTCAAGTCTAATGGTATTGGATTATTTGGGTGGTAGGCTTCTTTTGCCCAAGAATCACTAAACATCGGAAAATAAACGCCTTCGCTATCATATCTTCCTCTCATATCTTGAACGGCATATCCATACCCTAAAAACGGGAACATTAGTCCTCCTATCGTTTCGTTGGCTGCATGATAAGGGGTTCGAGTAAATATCAATGGCATTTGATAACTCTCGGGTGTGATATTAGTGGTGTCGTAAATTATAAACTGACTGTTTTTGGGTATAATTTGCAAGGTATAAGTAGAACCACCAAAATCTACATCGGTAACAATTGAATCCTGAAAAACAGGTAAATACAAATCGGTATATAGCAATGTTCCATCTTCCATAGGGATATAGACAGTTTCTTTTTTGGATAGTTCATCCATATTATCAATCGTTCCATTTGGAATTACTTGAGCAATATATAGAGTGGGAATTAGTAGTAAACATGAAGTAAATATCTTAATCATATAGCTGAAATTTATTAAAGACCTGTTACAATAATAAAAAAGTTTACTACAACGGTCTTATATATTTATTGACTGTTAAATTAAGCAAAAAAATAAAAGTAAAGCAACTATGTTGAAGAATAATTCGATTTAAATACGGAGGTCTTATTTAATACTAGATTTATGAATCTTCTTTTTTATTCTCAGCTTGCTCCAAAATTCTTAGATAGGTTTCAGCAGCTTGTTGTTCGGCTTTACGCTTAGAAAAATCTTCTGCTTGAGATACTAATTTATTTTCGATATAAACAGCCATATTAAATACACTAACCCCATTGAGTTGTTTGTTTTCCGAAAGACATCTAAATTGAATATCGAGTTTATTTTTTTGACAATAGATTATCAGCTGACTTTTAAAATCTTTGTTCTCTTCAACTATTTTTTCAAAGTCTTCTGAATGTCTAAAAACGGTACGCAATAAAATTTCGGATGTTTGTTTATAGCCCAAATCCATATACATAGCACCAACAAGAGATTCAACTGTATTGCCTAATAGCGATTTGAATTTATGGGATGAGTTTCTATATTTGATTAGTGGTTTTAGGTGTATCTCCTCTCCTATTCTATTCAGATTAACTCGACTTACGATTCTTGCACGCATTTGTGTTAGTTTACCTTCTGAGACATCAGGGTATTTTTCAAAAACCAATTGCGCTCCTATAGCTCCAATAATAGCGTCACCCAAAAATTCCAAACGTTCATTGTGTTCGCTTGATTTTTTTTTATTAAGATAAATGGATTTATGCTTAAATGCGGTTACATATAAGCTAATGTTCTTTGGTGTATAACCAAATGTTTTTTTGATGTACTGACGAATAAGTTGTTCTTCTTCGGTGTATTTCTTTCCGAAAAATAAAAACTTAAACATTAGTCTTTGTATTTCTTAACAATCACAGATGCATTGTGCCCTCCAAAACCAAATGTATTAGATAACGCTGCATTAACTACTCTTTTTTGTGCCTTGTCAAAAGTAAAATTCAAGTTGTAGTCTATATTTTCATCCTCCACTTCAAAGTTGATTGTTGGTGGCACTATATCTTCCTGTACAGCTTTTACGCAAGCTATTGCTTCGATTGCACCTGCCGCTCCTAGTAGATGACCTGTCATAGATTTTGATGAACTGATATTTAAGTTATAGGCATCTTCTCCAAACACTTGTTTGATGGCTTTTGTTTCTGCAATATCTCCTAGCGGAGTTGAAGTTCCATGTACATTGACATAATCAATATCGCTTGGTTTCATTCCTGCATCTTCTAGCGCTAAATTCATAACACTTATAGCTCCTAAACCTTCAGGATGTGGTGCAGTCATATGATGTGCGTCAGCACTTAACCCTGCTCCGATAACTTCTGCATATATTTTTGCTCCTCTTGCTTTTGCGTGTTCTAATTCTTCCAAGATAAGACATCCTGATCCTTCTCCTAACACAAAACCATCTCTAGTTTTATCAAAAGGTCTTGAGGCGGTTTGTGGAGAATCGTTACGAGTTGACAATGCTCTTAAAGCATTAAACCCACCAACACCAGCTATATTAACAGCTGCTTCTGAGCCTCCAGTAATAATAATATCGGACTTACCTAATTGCAACATCATAAATGCGTCAATCATTGCATTAGTAGATGATGCACATGCTGAAACTGTAACATAATTAGGTCCTCTAAAGCCAAATTTCATAGAAATATGACCTGCTGCGATATCTACAATCATTTTAGGAATAAAGAATGGATTGAAACGTGGTGTTCCGTTACCATCTTTAAAAGCAAAACATTCATTTTGAAATGTTTCTAACCCTCCAATACCTGACCCCCAAATAACACCACAACGGTCTAAATTAACGCTCTCGGTATCGATTTTGGCATCTTGCATTGCTTCAATAGCAGTAAACATAGCATATTGAGAAAACAAATCCAGTTTTCGAGCTTCTTTACGTTCAATCAGTGTATTTACATCGAAGTTTTTTACTTCGCAAGCAAATTGAGTTTTAAAGAGACTTGCATCAAATTTAGTGATTGGAGCAGCTCCACTCACACCATTTACCAGGTTTTTCCAGTATTCGTCTAAACTATTACCTATTGGAGTTAACGCTCCCATTCCTGTTACTACAACTCTTTTTTTGCTCATAATGCACTTTAATTAAAAAAATTATTACGTCTAAAACTTAAAAAAGTGACTTATTAATAAATAAGTTAATAAGTCACTTTTAAAAAATTGATTATTAAATTCTTTTTCAGATTCATTAAAAACCTGAAGCGTTAAATTTAATTATTTGTTCTTCTCAATGTAAGTAACTGCATCTCCTACAGTTTGAATGCTCTCTGCTTGTTCGTCTGGAATAGCAATGTTAAATTCTTTTTCAAATTCCATTATTAATTCTACGGTATCCAAAGAATCCGCTCCTAAGTCGTTTGTGAAACTTGCTTCTGGAGTAACTTCTCCTTCATCAACTCCTAATTTATCAACTATAATAGCGATAACTCTTGTTTTAATGTCTGACATTTTGTTTTGTTTTTAATTATTAATTTCTGCTTGCAAATAAAACATATTTCGGTCAAGTCACAAAATTCTTTTCTGTATATTTATAACCAATCTATTGTACATATCTACAAGACGATGTATTTCAAGCCTTAAAGCTATAAATAAAAACGACAATTCCTATTTATTTTCTAAATATTTTTAATCAATACCATTAGTCTTTGACTTTTTTGGCTTTTTAAGACCAAAATTTAGTCAACTAATTTAAAGCCAATTTGATTATTTTTAAATTCAATTTCACTCTGTTCCTGTGCTCCCAAATCCTCCTGCCCCACGGGCGGTATCACTTAAAGAGGTAACTTCTTCCCAATCTACTTTGGTATAACGAGCTACTATTAACTGTGCAATACGTTCTCCGTCTTCTACTATAAAATCTTCGGAAGATAAATTCACCAAAATAACGCCTATATCTCCTCGATAATCTGCATCTATTGTCCCAGGTGAATTCAATACTGATATTCCTTTTTTATATGCCAACCCACTTCTTGGTCTTACTTGAGCTTCAAAACCTTCGGGTAGTGCAATAGATACCCCTGTTGGAATCAACCTTCTTTCTAATGGTTTCAAAACAACGGAATCCTCAAGGTTAGCTCTTAAATCTACACTGGCAGATAATTCAGTAGCATATTGTGGTGTTGGATGTTTTGATTTATTTATTATTTCTACTTTCATTATTTTATTTTTATTTAAAAAAATTAGGAACTTTTCCTTCTACAGTTATAGAGGTTGTGGATGCGTCTCCTTCTTTGGATTCTATTAATATAGTATCATTGGCGTAAACTCGCACTCCAAAGGCAACTCCTGTTGGAATCGTTAAATCGCCATAATTCACCTTCACATAATAGCCTTCTTCTTTGTCGGAAGTAGTTCGTGTACCTACCCATACCGTATTATCTAAATATAAGTTATGACTTGTTTCATCTAAAGGATAAATTAGATCTATATTTCCACTAGCAAAATGATAGTCTGAGTAGTAGGTTATATTTAAACTATCTACTACAAATACATCAACTTGATAGGTAATATTAAATAAGGTGTCTCCTTTCTTTTTCTTGCAAGAAACTACAAAAACTGAAAATACAAAAATGAATATAAATGTAATTTTGAACATATTTTTAATTACGTTTTAAAAGTTTCTTTTGAACCAGTTCTCTCAAAGATTTTTCAAAATATATAACTACTGAAATATACACCAAAGTTAATACATTATTGTAAATAAATTCCACCCAATTAAAACCTGCATTGATTTCGATACGAATACGAATAAAAAAGAACAACATTGCTAACCCTCCATACAACCCCAGTTTTCTTAGATTATAGGGTATCGGATAATGCTTTTGCCCCAAATAATATGACAAAGCAGTCATTGAAGAATAACAAATAAATGTTGCCCAAGCAGATGCCATATACCCATAAGCAGGAATAAATAATAAGTTAATCGTAATGGTAATCAATGCTCCAGCGATACTTATCAATGCTCCATAGGCGGTCTTACTGGACAACTTGTACCATATCGATTGATTGACATACACTCCTAGCATTACATTGGCTGCCAAAATAATAGGCACAATCCCTAGCCCAACCCAAAAGTCAGAGTTTGGAGTAAAATATTTAACGATTTGCAGGTTCATGGCTATTGCTAAAAACATAGTACATACAATAATCATAAAGAAGTTCATGACCTTTGCGTACGTTTTTGTTGCATTTTTTTCTTTCTCTTGATTAAAGAAAAAAGGCTCTGCTGCGTAACGATACGCTTGGAGAAAGAGGCTGATAATCATAGCTATTTTATAATTTGCTCCGTAAATACCTAATTTAGTTAAAGCCATTTGATTGGCGTCCTGTGATGATAAGAATTCATTCTCAGCCAAATATTTATTCGTCAAGATATCTTTTAACATTACACGATCTAGCATTTCATTGATATTAAAAGCCAAGCCTACAAAGAGCATAGGATAAGCATATCTGTACATTTCTTTTAGCAACCCCCAATCAAACACCCCTTTAAAATTCAGCTCTCCGCCTAGTAGCAAAAACTTAACAACACTTGCCATTAAATTTGAAATAAACACATAGCCCACTCCTATTTCCTCGTTGTACACAAGATTGATTAACCAGTTGGTGTTTCCTGCTTCAAAATTTGATTTACAATAAACTAGAAAGAAAAGGTTAAACCCAATATTCACAGCAACGTTTACAACATTTATCAGAGCAAACTTTTTAGCCTTACTTTCTTTACGGAGCTTGGCTTGTGGAATGGCACTTAATGCATCTAATGCTACAATGATAGCAAACCATACTACATATTCTGCGTGTCCAGAATAACCCAACCAGTTGGCAATTGTCTGAGAAAAAAGAATAGCGATAAAGATGAAGATAAAAGAAGAGCATGTTACAGAATATAGAATATTACTATAAACTCTTTGAGAATCAATTTCCTTCTTTGTGGTGTACCTAAAAAAGGTGGTTTCCATTCCATACGTCAAGAAAATAATGAGAAATGCTACATAAGCATACATTTCAGTTATAACTCCGAATTGTTCGGCAGAGAACATACCTTTGCTGGTATAAAATGGAGTAAGCATGAAATTAAGGAAACGCGCTAGAATACTACTCACACCGTAGATAACTGTTTGTCCTGCTAATTTTTTTAATTTACTCATTTTAAAATTCGAAATACTCTTTTCACTCCTCTGTATCAATTTGCCTATTACTACTTTTTCAAACCAAAAAGTTTTGAGTTTTACTGACTAAAAGTTACACCTTACAAACCTACGGTATAAAATCTATATGCTGTCATCTTTTTATTATTTGTATTAACTTATATATGTCAATATGAAAATTATATATTTGCAACAATGCTAAGTTTGATTCGACTCATACATCATTTTAATTTCTCAAAACTATTTCGAGATTCAAGAAACAGTTTCAATAGCGTAAACTTTAATCAACGATATCATTTTATTACTTTTTTTATATGGCTTTTATTAGTTCCTATCAAGATACTTGAACTTACAGGTTTATTTTATGGAATAGACTACCTAAAGAGCGTTTTAACTAAAACAAGAGCCTTGACTCCCTTTGAAATAAAAGAATTAAAAACTGTTTACGGAAATGCTGTTTCTTATTCTAAAATTAGCATCAGAGAAAATTCAGTATTAGCAAAACTTGGCGCAAAAAACACAAAGAAAACGCACCTAGGGTTTGTCCTTTTTAACACGATTCATTTTAGCAGAAAATTAAACCACGAGCACAACAAAAACGATATGCCTTGGCTCGTCCATGAAACAACACACGTATTGCAATTTAAACACCTTGGTTTTTCGTATATTATAGAAGCTCTTAGAGCACAAAGAAATGGAGGCTATGGCTATGGTGGGATTAAAAATTTATCAAAAATCAAAAACTTACACTGCCTTAATTTAGAACAACAAGCAGAAGTTGCCAAACACTATTATCTCGACCTCAAAAACAAAGGAGAAAATTCATATATTTACACTCGATTCATTGATGAGCTTAAATTAGGTCAATTTTAAAAGCAAGAAAGCAACCTTTTTTAATTTAATCGTTACTGTATTGAACAAAATGAACAAAATGAACAAAATGAAAATACTTATTCTGCTATTCGAACTTCTATTCGCTTCCTCACTTTTTGCACAAGAAATATGCAATAACGGCATTGATGACGACAATGATGGTCTTATAGACTTTAATGATGTATTAGACTGTTCTTGCGATGGCTTCTCATCAACTCAAACAGTCCCTAGTTTGATACCGAATTTTTCTTTTGAAAATAATACTTGTTGCCCTAGTTCTCACTCTCAACTAGGATGTGCAAACGGCTGGATTCAAGCCTCCAATCCGACTTCTGACTATTGGAACACCTGTGGGGCAAATCCTTTTACCACAGCACCATCATTTCCTTTACCAGGAGGAGGAAATGGATATGTTGGCATATGGGACACTCCAAATGGAGGTGGACCAGGAGGGTTATGGCAAGAGCATATTGGAGCTTGTTTATCCTCGCCAATGTTAGCTGGAAATTCATACGAATTAAGTATTTGGGTGGCAGCAAGTGGTATAAATGGGGTAACTACAATACCTTTAACAATTTATGGAACGACAAATTGTGGAGATTTACCTTTCAATGGCTGGGGTTGCCCAGTAGGGATTGGAAATTGGTCACAACTTGGCACTAGCTTAGTCAACTGTCCAACCAACCAAGGATGGGTAAATGTAACATTTACCTTTATTCCTACGGTAGATATAAATGCTATTGATTTTGGCGGTTCCTGTGCCGGACCTGTCAATGGATACTTTTATTTAGACGAATTATTATTAGCTGAAACCTCAGCTTTTTCATCCATAGTTTTTACTGAAACTGGAGGATTTTGCACATTAGACAAAACAGTTTCTGCGCAGATAGATACCTCTGGAGGTGTATGGCAATGGTACAAAGATGACATCGCTATTGTAGGGCAGAATAATGCAACTCTCGATTTGAGTGGCAACAATTTAACTCCCGGAAATTACGCTGTGACCTATACCGTAGGTAATAAATGTGAAAAAAGCGACATCACTATATCTCCCCCTAATTATCCAACTGCAGATTTTTATAGTGATAGTGTATGTGAAACTTTTACAACGAACTTTACTGATGCCTCTCTTCACAATGCTGTTTCGATCACCAATTGGGAGTGGGACTTTACTTCGGATGCTGTGATTGATGATAACACTCAAAATCCTACTAACATATTCTCATCAGATGGCGCTTTCCCGACTAAACTTACTGTGACCAATGACGAAGGCTGTAAACACGACACAACCAAATTAGTGATCGTAGATCCAGTTCCTAATGTAGATTTTAATTGGACAGACGTTTGCGATGGTGAACAAATGACATTTACCGACCAAAGCTCGATTAATACAGGAACCATTAAAACATGGGCTTGGGTTTTTGGTGATGGAACAGGGATTTCATCTGCCCAAGATACGGTTTACGATTACACTACATCTGGGTCATACAATGTGCAATTAACTGTAGTATCAGATAGTGGATGTACACAAAACAGAACTCAACAAGTAAACGTCTGGAACACACCTACCGCTAGTTTTACTTTTTTAGACACTTGTGATCAAAGTGCTGTAAATTTTGCTAGTAACTCCAATGGAAATGGAGGTGTGTTAGACATATATGAATGGGACTTCACAACTGATGGAAGCATTGACGACAATACTGCTAATCCTTCTTTTACATATTCATCTCCAAACACCTATACCGTTACTCTAGCTGTTACTACTTCTGATGGTTGTAGTGACGACACCATTCAAGATGTAACCATTTATCCTAACCCTGTAATTTCTATTTCTGGACAAAATGTCTGTGAAGGAAATACAGTCAATTTTACCAACAACTCCTCCATAACTTCTGGAAGTATAACCAATTACTTTTGGGATTTTCAAAATGGGAATACAAGTACTCAAACTACTCCTTCGGAAACATACAATAATGAAGGTGTATATCAAGTTGGTCTTAATGTAATTTCTGATCATAACTGTATTGCCTCAGGAACTACACCTGTGGAAATATATCCAATACCAACTCCTCAGTTTATCACCTCTAATGTTTGTGATGGCTCTTTAGTAAACTTTACAGATTTTTCTAGTGTTTCAAATTCAAATACTACCAATTCAATCGTAACTTGGAATTGGAATTTTGGCGACACGCCAGCAGGCATAGCAACAGGATCTAACACAAATTATTTATACAATTCCGATGGAACATACACCGTAACACTTGATATTTTGACCAACAATGGCTGTACAAATACAACTCAGCAAGATGTAACCGTATATCCAAACCCTTCAGTCAGTTTTACCAGTCCTAACCCAGAGGGCTGCACCGAACTCTGTACCAACTTCAACAATACCAGTACAATAACTTCGGGCACAATTGCAAGTTACTTATGGAGCTTTGGAGATGGCAATGCTTCCACAGACACGTCTCCATTTAACTGTATTTCTAACAATAGCTTGACAGACGAAACATACACTGTAACCCTTACAGCCACGAGCAACAATGGCTGCCAAACTACACTAGTAGAACCTAATTTTGTAACCGTTTATCCTTTACCTATAGCAGATTTTGAACCATCAACATACGTTACAAATATTTATCAAACGCAAATAGAATTTGAAAATACCTCTTTTATAGGAAATACGTATTTATGGGATTTCGATCAATTAGAATCGAGTACAGACGAACACACTTCTTATCTATTTCCAGATGGAGATTCTGCTACTTACTTAGTTTGTTTACAGACTACAAGCATTCATAGTTGTATAGCTGACACTTGCAAATTAATCACCGTACTTGGTTCTACTAATATATACATCCCCAACACATTTACACCTGATGGAGATGGAATAAACGACCTTTTTACCCCATCGTTATTTGGAGTATCAGATAAAGATTTTGAATTTACTATTTTTAATAGATGGGGAGAATTGATATACATTTCTACAAACCCAAATAATACTACATGGGATGGCACTCACAAAGGAATCCCTGCTCAACTGGATACCTATATTTGGAAATGCTCAGGAATTGACAAATACTCTAATGAAACTATTTCATTAATTGGTCATGTGAATTTAATAAAATAACCCCCTTTATAAGGGATGAAAATCAATTGTCTTTACTTCGATATTTGCACCGTAGTAAAGGTTAACAGAGTTGGAGGAGTCCAACTTCTGATAAAGATTAAAGAGGTGCTGGAGAGCTCCTCTTTTTTATGCCAATTTATTTTTGTTTGCTAACTGTCCACAAGCTGCATCGATATCTTTCCCTCTACTTCTACGTACGTTCACTATGATATTTCTACTTTCGATAAACTGTGCAAATGCATCAACTTTAACAGGATCTGCTTGTTGGTACACACCACCATCTATACTATTATATTCTATAATATTTACTTTGCAAGGTGTATTTTTACAAAATTCAGCAAGCTCACGAGCATCTTCTAATTCATCATTGAAATCCTTGAAAATAATATATTCATAGGTAATTCTTGTCTTGGTTTTTGCATAAAAGTAACGTAGCGATTCGGCAAGTGCTTCTAAAGAATTGGATTCGTTGATAGGCATAATTTTATTTCGCTTTTCATCATTAGCTGCATGAAGAGATATTGCAAGATTAAACCTTACTTCATCGTCTCCTAATTTCTTGATCATTTTTGCAATACCAGCAGTAGAAATTGTTATTCTTCTAGGAG
>CAMZLL010000013.1 GCA_947311505.1 uncultured Cryomorphaceae bacterium | reverse complement strand
TTGGAGTCCAGATTATTATCTTCCTTTTTCAGAATATTTTTTATATCAAGGTAATGAAGATATGCGTACAGACCTAGTTCCTTATTTTGAACAATGCGAATGTCCATTTAGTACAAAATCTACATTGTATTGTTCAAAATAAGGAACTAGGTCTGTACGCATATCTTCATTACCTTGATATAAAAAATATTCTGAAAAAGGAAGATAATAATCTGGACTCCAAGCATTGGTCCAAGGCGGGTGATGGAAGGCAACAAATAACCATTGTCTATCATTACATTTCATTTCATCTAACATAAAATTGTGCTGATCTGTCCCTATTGTATAAGGAATATTGGAGTCTAAGATAATAAATTTAGCATTCCCCCAAGAAAAAGTATAATAATTCTCAGATTGTTGTGGGTTGTTGGTTGGCAAATAAAACTCATCCAAATAGGTTTGCGCATTATCTGCATAGGTATCATGATTTCCAATACAAGTATATTGACACGTGTTTTTAACCAAATCTACATAAGGACCAAAGAAATTACCGTGATAATTATTTCCTGTACCCTGGTCAACATCTCCTGTTACAACACCAAATTCAGTACTATCGCCAATCATTAACCCTGCAATATCTGCTTGTATAGCATTGTCATACCCACAATCTCCATAGTGTAAAAACGACAATTCCGTAATAGAGTCTGGCTTTGTAGTATAAAAATAATCTACAGCTGAAGTAAACCCAGCATCAGTAGTGGTTTGATAAAAATACTGTGTGTTAGGTTGCAATCCTGATATATCAAAAAAGTGCTTATCAGTAGAAGCCGATTCTGAAAGTGAATTGGAAAGATTATTGGCATCTGTGCCCCAATTTAAAGTTCCGATCCCTGGTGTGTTTGTCCTCCAAGCAATGGTTACGGTAGTCTCAGTTGGTCGTTGAACAGTGTTGTACCTATCCGGAGCTTGTCCAAAAATAGTGACCGTAGAAAGTATTAGTAATGTAAAAAGTATTTTCATATCTGTTTTGATTTAATGTAAATATACAAAAATGGATGGAAAAAGCTGAATAATTAGTCTGGATTTTTTAAATTCGTTATTAAAGAATCTCAAAGCGAGAAAAATGCTCCTTATTTTTAATCGTATATTAGCAAAAAAAAATGATTTCAAAGACAACAAAAAACTTTTTAATTTTTCTATCAATTTCTGCCCTTGTCGCTTTCGTTAGTTGCAAACGAAAAGGCTGTACAGACGCTAATGCTTCCAATTATGATAACTCAGCTAAAAAAGATGACGGCACTTGTGAGTACGTAGATACTATGGAGCATCCCCCGAGCTTGCCTCCTATTACCAACGCAACAAATGTCGAAGGGTTTAATATCTTAGCTAAATTACCGGGAATATGGAACGGCCCTGTTTTTTCTCCAACTCCTTTAGGCGATTTTCCCGAATGGATTGTTGACTTTAGACCTATATCAGCATCTCAAATTTCTGCTAAAAATGAACTAGACTCCATAAATGATATTTTTATGAGTTTCTTTATTTGCAAATATGACGGTTCGTATAAAGTAGCTTTTAGAAATGGAGGAGGTTTTGCTGGAAATGTCAGAAACTCTTATATGATTATTGACAGCTTATATGAAGGTTCAACCCATTCTTTTTATCGCTTTGTTGACCCTGTATCTGGAGGAAATCGAGTATATACAGATGTCCTATTTAAACAAGATAGTTTGATCATGCACACTTTTACAAACCAATTTAGCACACTATCTACTCCCGTTACACATATGAGATGGACATCCAAACTAAAAGATTTAACAGCTACACAAGATGCCATCAACACTTTTGGGTATCCTAAAAAAGAAATGATAAAGGATTTTTCTACTACATTTGTCGGATTATCAGATGCTGTATTTTATTCTACTAGCCAAGATCCATATCCTGAAAGTGCGCAACCTTATCTTGGCATTTCATCTGTTAACATCAATATAGTTAACCCAAGCTCAACTGATCCGTTGAAAAAAGTTGCCATAATTATCACAACCAAACCCTTGTTTAATGGGTTTAATTTTATTCCATCAAATTTAGATTTCCGTTCCAGATATGTTTTGACAGGAGCCGCGTCCACTACCGGGTTTAGCTTTAACTACATGCACCCTGGAGATTATTATGTCAACGCTATTTACGATGTAGATGGAGACCTAGCATTTAGCTCTGGAGATTATATGAACAGTAGTTTTGACGTCCCTTTTACTTTATCTGCTAATGGAACATCAAATGTAAATGTTACTATCAATTTCCAAATCCCTTAGATTATAAACTTAAGAGCATCTCAAAAATCCATTAATCGGATATTTATATATCCTAATCGAAAATAATGGTTGTATGCTACTTCATTTTCTATTTTTGCCGCTCAAAACAAAGAAAATGAAGAAAAAAATAGTTACATTAATGATGTTAGGAGGTATAATTACCTCTCAAGCGCAGACAAAAGATAACCAGTGGTCTATTGGCCTACAAGGAGGAACTACGCATTACAAAGGCGAGCTTAGCAATGAATTTTATAAGTTTGACGACATTCATCCCATGGTTGGGTTTCAAGTGTCAAAATACATGACTAGTCTAGTAGATTTTCAAATCGGTCTAAAACATGGTCAAATTGACGAGTCTATTTTCTTAACTAACCTATTTGATCTTAATGCTGTAGTAAAATTGAAATTAAACAATGGGAAAATCTTAAAAGAAGACGCTAAAATAGCACCGTATGTATTTTTAGGATTTGGTGATGCTATTTCTGAAACCAAAGATTATGCTACAGGTAGGTATTCAGCTCCAGTTGAAAATTTCAATTTCCCTCTAGGATTTGGTATTGACTTCAAACTGACAGAAAGAATTGCATTAACTTTAGAATCTCAATTTAATTATACTGTTACAGATTTTTACGATTTAACAATCAAAGATGACGGAGATTGGTTTCAATTTAATAGCATAGGGCTTTCATACAATTTTAAAGGCAAACAAGATGCAGATAAAGATGGCATTGTTGACTCCGAAGATAAATGTCCTGACGTACCAGGTACAGTTGCTACAGGTGGATGTCCCGACTCTGATGGCGATGGCTTTGCAGATAATATGGATCAATGTCCTGATTTAGCAGGAACAGACAATGGCTGCCCTGAAATTGATAAAGATGTAAAAGACATTATGTCCACTGCAATGAAAGGATTATTGTTTAATACCGGATCTGCGGAAATTAAAACAGAGTCTTACCCTGTATTAGATGCCGTATATACAATACTAAAAGAGAACCCTACTTACATGCTAACTGTTGAAGGTCATACTGATAACACAGGAAATGAAGCAAAAAACTTAGCTTTATCTAAGAGTAGAGCAGCCTCAGCAAAAAAGTACCTCGTTGACAAAGGTATCGATGAAAAAAGAATTAGATCAAATGGTTTTGGAATTACAAAACCTATAGCAGATAATTCTACACCAGAAGGTAGATTAAAAAATAGAAGAGTTGAATTTAATATTGTTTTCTTTTAAAAGAGTACTTTATATTCTTACAAAAAAAGGAGTTAATCAATGGTTAACTCCTTTTTTTATTACGTTAAATTAATTCGTTAGATGAATCTATATCTTATACCACTAACGTAAATTTTTATTAAATTTACAACCATCCTACTTTACTCAAACAAATCTTCATCCACAATATTAGGCAAAGTTACCGTCAGTCCGGGCGTTCTAGCCATCTCTCGTTTTATAGCAAATAAAGCTTCTTCGTTTCTCGCCCAACTTCTACGAGCAATACCATTATTTACATCCCAAAACAACATTGATTTCAATCTTCTATCCGCATCTCTTGCTCCATCCAAGGTCATTCCAAAACCTCCGTTGATTACTTCCCCCCAGCCTACTCCTCCTCCATTGTGAATACTCACCCAAGTAGCTCCTCTAAAACTATCTCCTATTACATTTTGTATGGCCATATCTGCGGTAAACGAAGATCCGTCATAGATATTAGATGTTTCTCTATACGGAGAATCTGTACCCGATACATCGTGATGATCCCTCCCTAGATTTATAGGAGCTGATAACGTACCGTCTGCTACTGCATCATTAAAAGCTTCTGCTATTTTCATACGCCCTTCTGCATCAGCATATAAGATTCGAGCCTGCGACCCTACTACTAATTTATTTTCTTGCGCACCTTTTATCCATTGTATATTATCAGCCATTTGTTGCTGAATTTCTTCGGGAGCAGATTTCATTATCTGCTCTAAAACAGCACAGGCAATATCATCAGTTTTTTTCAAATCTTCAGGTTTACCAGAAGTACACACCCATCTAAAAGGTCCAAATCCATAATCAAAACACATAGGTCCTAGAATATCCTGTACGTAAGATGGGTATTTGAATTGAACTCCATCAGCTGCCATCACATCGCCCCCTGCCCGAGATGCTTCCAACAAAAAAGCGTTTCCATAATCAAAAAAATAAGTTCCCTTTGCGGTATGTCTATTTACTGCCGCAGCATGTCTTCTTAACGATTCTTGAACCTTTTCTTTAAATAATTCAGGATGTTCTGCCATCATAGTATTAGCATCCCCTAACGACAAATCAACGGGATAATACCCACCAGCCCAGGGATTATGCAATGATGTTTGATCAGAGCCTAAATCCACATAAACATCCTCTTCGTCAAACTTTTCCCATACATCTACAATGTTGCCATTATAAGCTATAGAAACCACTTCTTTTCCGCTTTGGCTTTTTTCACTCGCTCACATAATTCGTTCAAATCGTCAAACACCTCATCTACCCAGCCTTGCTGATGTCGTTTATAGGTAGCGTCCTTATTCACTTCGGCTGTTACAGAAATTACACCCGCTATATTTCCCGCCTTAGGTTGCGCCCCAGACATACCTCCAAGTCCTGCGGTTAAGAACAACTTCCCTTTTAGAGACGCTCCTTTTTTTGTGATTTTCCGTACTGCATTCAATACCGTAATAGTAGTACCATGCACAATCCCTTGCGGACCAATATACATATAACTTCCAGCCGTCATTTGCCCATATTGGGTTACACCTAGCGCATTATATTTCTCCCAATCATCAGGTTTTGAATAATTAGGAATCATCATTCCATTAGTAACAACTACTCTAGGAGCATCTTTGTGTGATGGAAAAACCCCCATTGGATGCCCACTGTACATCACTAAAGTTTGCTCATCAGTCATTTCAGATAAGTACCTCATAGTCAATAAGTATTGTGCCCAATTTGAAAACACACCTCCATTACCTCCATAAGTAATTAACTCATGTGGATGTTGCGCCACAGCAGGATCCAAATTGTTTTGAATCATCAACATTATCGATCGAGCCTGCACAGACCCTCCCGGATATTCGTTTATCGGGCGAGCATACATTTCATACTCTGGTCTAAAACGTAGCATATAAATCCGCCCATAATCGTCTAATTCTTTTGCAAATTCTTTTATTAAAATCGGATGGTGTTTTTTCTCAAAATACCGCAATGCGTTTTTCAAAGCTAGTTTCTTCTCACCTTCTGACAAAATATCTTTTCGTTTGGGAGCGTGAGAAACAGAGGTGTCATACTTTTTTAGAAGAGGCAATTCATCTGGAATACCTTGTTTTATTTGAGCTTTAAAATCCATAATTAATGCTAGTTTTGTTGGAATTACAAAGCTACTAAAATAATAAGAATACCGTTCTTGAGGAATTACATTTTTGGACTCCCTAGCTTTTCGAGCAAATTAAATTTTAATACCTAGATTAATCCATAAATTTGGGCGTGCCCCTTCGGGTCGGGCTATCCACTATATCTCCCAAAGCTCCAAAAAGCCTTGGGAGGATGCCGTTCCTATCCCTCACGCAAAAAAAACGATGGCAACGAAGAACAAAGAAACTAATCAATCTGACTTCAATATATTTCTATTAGCTTTGTAAATACAATACAAAAAATATCAAACAAAAAAACGTATTGGCAATTCAACACAGTAAAAGATATAGCAAGCTCAAATGACTAAAAACTATATATACATCATACTAGGCTCTATTTTGATTACCGCAGGAATGCTTCTCTTTATAACAGATGGAAACAACAAAGATAGCATCTTATATTCTGGAGGATTATTTGTTTCAGGAGCTTACCTAATCGGAAGAATTCTTGGAACTATAAAAAATAGACCTCGAAAATTCATTGAAATAAAAGAGCAAATTAACAAACGATATTTGGAAGAAGAATAATCGTTACTTTTTAAAATATTGATTCAACTCAAAGTTATTCAACTCCCCTGAAAAAAATTCTTCCTTAACTGTTCCATTGTCGATTATTTGAAAAACAGGAAAGCTATTACCCACAAGATTAAACATGTCCAATTGATTCGATTTTATATAATGTATGTTTTGCGACTCATTTCGCACTAGGAAATCTTCAATTTCTTGATCCGTTCCCCAAAAATGAAAAACTACCTTTTTAGAAGACTTATAACCTTGCAAAGTGGCAGATATTTTATATGCATAGTCATTGCAATGCCTACAAGATACACTATAATTAGCCAATAAAAATTCATCCGCAGTCAAGTCGGGATATTTAGCAAATAACTTATTTAAAAAGGGCTGCCAAATATCTTGCGTGTAGGTATATTCAGAATTTACCTGTTCAAAATCTCTTTGCTCTAGCATTTCTATACTATTTAATGCTACAAAAGATACAAACGATATTAACACCAACCAATACCAACGCAGTTTTATAACCGACTTTTTGAACCTCAAGAATAAACTAAACACCACTCCTAATAACAAAAGCAAAACAATGCATCTACTTAAATAAGGAGCTATTAACCAGTTCACAACACCCTTTTTGACGAGCCACACATCTACATCTTCCAAACTATGAACAAACAAAAGCGTAAGCAAAACAGTAAAAACCATAGCCAAGGAAAGCCTTATGATTATTTCTTTTAATAATTTATTACTATTCATTGGTTGTAAATATATTGAAGTGTGCTTTAATTAACAAAAATAGTTTATTAAATTTGTAACGAATCAATTCATTTAACATTATGAAAAAATAGCGGCATTAAAATTGAATTGAAGACCACAAAAAACAAACATGAAAAAATCAACATCAATATTTTTAACTTTAACTTTTATCGTTTTTAGTTTCGTTTCTTTTTCTCAAAACAAAACAGATTCTAAAGGTCAAAAACAAGGAAAATGGATAAAAAAAGACAGTAAAGGAACAGTCCTTTATGTAGGTGAGTTTAAAAACGACAAACCTATAGGGAAATTTATTTACTACTACCCTTCCGGCAAAGCATCTACCGTTTTGAACTATCAAAATGAATCTACTGCAAAATGCAAAATGTATCATAAAAGCGGTAATTTAATGGCAGTAGGTCGTTATGTCAACCAAAAGAAAGACAGTACTTGGTGGTACTTTAATGACTATAAACAAGTAATATCGCAAGAGACTTATGTCAATGGGGAATTAGACGGGTATGCTATAAAATATTATGCTTCTAACTCGAAAAACCCGCAAATACTAGAACAAAAATTATACGCCAAAGGGAAAGCAAATGGACCTTGGAAACAATTCTACTCTAATGGTGATTTAAAAATGGAAGGCTTCTTTAAAAACGGACTTCAACAAGGAAAATGTACTTGGAAAAAACCAGGCGGTCAAATTGACAACATTGGCTATTACAAAGATGGCAAAAAACATGGTTGGTGGAGACAATATGATGAAGAAAGAGAAGTTATAAGTAAAGCTTACTATTGGCATGGAAGCCAACTAAAAGACAAAGTGTTAGAAGATCACTTAAAAATAATGAAAGAAATCAAAGATAAAAAATGAAGTACTTAAGTCCCATTCTACTACTAATAATCATTGCGAGTTGTAAAAGTAAAGAAACACCTCCAGCTGAAATGTTTTATTCGTATGCTCCCAACGAAATAGGAAGTTGGATAGAATATGAAGTAGAGGAAGTGTTTCATAGTTCGCTAGGAAAAGATACTATCCATTATTTTTTGATAGAAAAAATAACAAATGATTTTATAGATAATGAAGGAAGACTAACCCTAAAAATAGAACGATCTTGGAAAGATTCGCTACAAGGGACATACATCACAAAAGATATTTGGTTTGGAAATAAAACAAAGACAACCTATGAAAAAGTAGAAGAAAATCAACGTTTTACCAAATTAATTTTCCCAATATCCACCTCTCAAAAATGGGACGGAAATGCATTCAATAATTTAACCAATTGGGAATATACATATACAGATCTTCACGTTGAAAAAACAATAAACAACCTTTTGTTTGACAGCACTATTACCGTAAAACAAATAGACAACATCAATCCATTTCAACATCAAGTAGCTTCAGAAATATTTGCAAACAATATAGGTATGGTACACAAAGAATATATCAATATAGACAATGGTGAAGGAAATGAAATAAGAATGAAAGTTATAGCATACGGTCAGTAATGAAGTATTATCTACTCTTAATCATATCGTTGCTTCCCTTTTTTAGTTTTAGCCAGCAAGACACAATTCAATACTGGATACAGTTTACCGACAAGAACAATTCCATTTTCACTACCTCCAATCCACAAGATTATCTATCTCAAAAAGCTATCGACAGAAGACTAAAAAGAAACATTCCAATTATTGAAAACGACATTCCTGTAAATCAAAACTACATAGACAGTGTAACTGCAACTACAAATGTATGGATACATAACACCTCTAAATGGATGAACGCCATTACAGTAAGTTCCAATGACACTAATGTAATCAACCAAATCAACACCTATTCGTTTGTCAATGGCATAGAAAAAGTTAAAATTTTAATGCGAACGGTTGTTTCAGATAAATTTTTAAATCAATCTACCACTAAGAATTTTAATTCCTTTACGGTTACCCCTCATTATCCCTATGGCAAAACATACAACCAATTGCATTTGCATAAAATGGACTACATGCACGACCTAGGATTCCAAGGGCAAGGAATGACCATAGCCATTATCGATGCTGGATTTTTAAATGCCAATAAAATGATAGGACTCGAGCACTTGTTTGAAGAAAACCGCATATTATCAACCCGAGACTTTGTAGCTCACGATGGCGATGTATATAGTGATCATTCGCATGGTGCGTCTGTGTTAAGCATCATAGCAGGAGATATTCCCGAAGAATATAGAGGCACTGCACCCAAAGCAACGTTTCATCTTTTGCGGTCTGAAGATGCACAAGCAGAATATTTAATGGAAGAAGACAATTGGATTTCGGCAGCAGAATACGCAGACTCCGTAGGTGCAGATATAATCAATACTAGTTTAGGGTACACCACTTTTGACGACACCTTAGACAATCATACATATACAGAGCTAGATGGGCATACTACTAGAATAGCACAAGCAGTAAATATCGCTTTTTCAAAAGGAATGATGGTAGTTGTTAGTGCAGGAAATTCTGGCAGTTCGGATTGGGGCTATATTTCTACCCCAGCGGATGCAGATAGTGCATTAACCATTGGTGCAGTTGACAGCCTTGGAAATTATGCTCCTTTTAGTAGTTACGGACCTGCTTTTGATGGCGATGTAAAACCAAATATTACTTCAGTTGGTTGGCAAACCTATTATATAACACCTTGGAGCAATGAAATAGCACAAAGTAATGGCACCTCTTTTAGCGCACCTATGATTACAGGAATGGTTGCGTGTTTATGGCAAGCACTGCCTGATTACACCCCCAAAGATCTAAAATTATTGATTGAAAAGAGTGCTCACCAATATTCAACCCCAGATAGTCTTATGGGATATGGCATCCCAAACTTCTATGACGCTTATCACCAAGCTACTGGTTTGAACTATACCTACTCAACACGATTAGTACTAGATGAACTTTTCCCCAACCCGCTGAAAGAATCTGGCACTTTGACCTTAAATTTCATCAGCTATAAAGACCAAGAAGCAAGTATTGAGGTTATCAATAATCTGGGGCAAACCATACAAAAAATTACGCCACGACTTTTAAAAGGGAGAAATCTTGTTGAAATAGAATACTCTTACTGGAAAGCAGGCGTGTACTTATTAAGAATAATAGATGCCGATACACAGGTTCAAGTGAAGAAGATAGTGGTATCAGATTAAAGGCTATTTCACCGAACCACAGTTATCGTCCCTCTTAAATCAACAAACTCATTCGATCCTTTTTCAAAAGTAACTTGATATACATAGACACCTAGTGGCACCGCTTTTCCTTTGTGCGTACCATCCCAAGCTGAATGCGGATCGGAGGTTTCGAAAATGGACTGACCTAATCTATTGTAAACATTAACCTTATAAGAACTATAATCCAATAAATTGACAACAGGAGACCAAGTATCATTATATCCAGTAATACTCATCGCATTGGGAATATACACTATAGGGTCTTGATTTGCGCAAGCCTCATTACTGGCTGAAATCTCGCTACGTCCATATGTATTTAAAGATTCTTTGGCTTCCACACGATAACAAAAAGTACCGTTTGCCAAAGTTCCCAATAGTTGGGAGATATCATCTTCAAAATAATATTGATTTGGAGGCAAAATAGCTATTGGAGCTGAAGAAAAAGTACCGTTTATCGAACGATAAATTCGGTATTCTACAAGATTTCCATTCCAATTTTTATAGGGTGTCCATTGCAATAAATTGGTTAAGGTTGTTACATTAGCATCGACTCTAAGATGTATCGTCTGAGCAATATTACTGGTCAATGCTATATTATGGCAGCTGTCTTTTATATTGACCCTGTATCGATAAGACTGTTCCTCTGTTTTTACGTCAGTATCTGCTACAATCATAGTCGTAGAAATGCTTGTTTCAGTATAAAACGAACTATAAGACACGCCATTATCCTCACTTTTAAACACTTCTATCTCGCTTGTAATCCCAGTTAAATCGGGGTTAAATTTAAGTTTCACATCACTATCTTCAACTGTAGCAAGAGCTAGATATGCGTATTGAGGTTTGGGAGGCTGCCGGGTAAATCTACATGTAATATTAGACAATGCAGTATCTTGAAAATCGGCAGATATTGCACGTACAATATAACAGTAATTCTCTTCTGTATTTTGATACGCATCGGTAAAAGCAGTATCTAAACCAGAGGTTACGCCTATTTGTGTTGCTGGGGCATTCGCTACCGAACTAAATATTTCATAGGAAGAAACACCTCCATTACTCCCCTGCCAGTTTAAATATTTATTCCATTTTAAAGTGGTGGACAACTCGCATACATCATAAGATGTAGTTGCAAAAATAGTACGATGGGGCGTACCCATAGGACTCGTATTTGGGGCAGATGGCATTCCACTCCAACAGGAGTCAAAAGCTGCAATACCGAATTGTTCACTAATAAGCCCCGCAAAACTATTGTTATATTGGTAAAATGTATTGTTGTGTCCATATACGGTATCAACGATAAGCCAACCTCCATTATAATTATTAAGAATAATATACGCTGACGCATCACCAGACACACTTGGCTCCCAAGTAATAGTAGCATTACCCGAAATAGAATCCACTGATACAGATGTGATAACGGGAGGCAAAGGAGCTATTAAATCCTGAAATAAATCTCCATCTATATTAGAACTAGAAACACAACCGTCATCATGATTCACTCTTATTTCATAATTCAATTGAGCGCTACAAATAGAAATAGTGTCTCGATAATAATTTTGCTCAGAAAACAACACAGAATCTATAAGGACATACGCTCCTGCATCTTGCTGTTGCCAAATGTAAAAATACTCTCCCATAACAGAAGGCATTGGTGTTAGCATATCATTCCATTGTAGAATAGCCGTACCATCTGTGGGATTACTAACATTGAGATAAATAGTAGATAACGTATCCAAAGGGGGCAATTCTACATCTACAGAGCCATTGTCATATACTACAGTAACATAGTAATCCGTTGCACTAAGATTTGCTCCGGCTCCTGACTGTGTATAAGTGGTAGTATTTAGATTATTGATAGAAGTAACCTGAGAAAAACCACTTCCATTGTCTACATAAACATTGTATTGCACAAAAACAGCAGCTAAGTTAGAAGTAGGACTCCACGTGATAGAGACATCACCATTGGGTGCTACTACAAGGCAGTTTACTTGAGGTGATTGTGCCATAAAATTAGGGGCACAAAACAAAATGAGACTAAATAATAAGGCTCTTAACATCCAAAACATGGAGTTGATATGTTGTTTTTTTTTAGTCAAAAATATTTTTAAATTCAAGATATAAACGCAAAAATAAGATAAAGGTTGTTTAATTAGGTAGTATTTATACATTTGCAGAAATAAATTATTAAGAATTATGTCAGAATTATTTACCATTGAAGTTTTAGGAGCGTTGATAATGCTTATTCTTTTACAAGCTGTATTAGGGTTTGACAACCTTTTATACATTTCTTTAGAATCCAAAAAAGCACCTCAAAAAGACCAATCGAGCGTTAGAAGAACGGGGATTTTGATAGCTATTGTGCTTCGGATTGTGTTGTTATTTTTATTGGTTGCTGTTATTGATTTTTTTCAAAATCCATTTTGGTCACCTGAAATTGGTGAAGTGATAAATGTATCTGACGCTCACGGCTCTGATGTTAGTGTTCATAAAATATTAGAAGCAAAGTTTAATTTTCATAGCTTGATTGTTCTTTTTGGTGGTGTATTTATAATCTATACAGCTATAAAAGAGATTTGGCACATGATCTCGCACGAACACATTGACTGAGAAGAAAATACAGGATCAGGAATAAAATCTAAAGCCGCAGTAGTTACTTCTATTGTGGTTATGAATGTAATCTTTTCTTTTGACTCTATATTAAGCGCAATGGCATTGACGAGCAACCTTAGTAATTATACTGTAGAAATGATTATTATGTCAACAGCTATCGTTGTGAGCGGTATAATGATGTTGGTTTTGGCAGATAAAGTTTCTGAATTTCTTAGAAAGAACCGAATGTTTGAAGTATTGGGTTTATTTGTCCTTTTGATAGTAGGTGTAATGCTACTTACAGAAGGAGGTCATTTAGCACATCTTTCCCTATTTGGCAATGCCATCGTACCGATGAGCAAGACTACTTTTTACTTTGTGATTATTGTTTTGGTCATAGTGGATATGGTACAGTCTAAGTATCAAAAGAAGATTCTCAAAAGAGAACGGATAGAAGAAGGCTTCAAATCGTAAAGAATTTCTAATATTGGTGTAATTATTGTAACTGAATTCGTCTAAAAATAGAAATATGAAAACAGTACTAATCGCATTAATATTCGCAACAATCACTTTTACATCATTTAGTCAAACTACCGTAAAAAGGGAAGATACTTTTGGGGATAAGATAGCCTATATTGAGGGCAACACCATTTACAGTCAAGATCGATTTGGGGATAAACTATTTTTCAAAAAAAAACAAATCATAAAGCGTGAAGACACTTTTGGCGACCAAGTATTTTTCATAAAAGAGAATACGGTTTATGATGAAGATGTATTTGGGGATAAACTGTATTTTTTTAAAGACAACACCATCTACAACCAGGATATTTTTGGAGATAGGCTCTACTATATAGATGGGAACACTATTAGACGAAAAGATAAATTTGGAAAAAAACTATATTACTTTGACAAAACGCCAAAGATGTGGGAGATTGTTTGCATTCTAGGTCTCTAACAGTCGTTATTGGAATGATTAACTACTTCAAACTTGTTTTCATAGAATTTTTTCATTTCTTTGGAAAGTTCAATTTGATGCAATTCTACTTTTAATTGCTCCTGAGCATCGGGACTAATCCACAATCCTTTGAAATTATCTTTCTGTTTGTTCAAAATCAAAACTCCAGTAAACCCATGTTCTACCATTATAAATTGAGCATCCTTTTTATCAGATATTTGAACTTGCAGCCAAGTACTAACCCCATCATATTTATACATTCCAGCATACATAAGATTATCACTACAAGGTTGTTCTTGTGATTCTACATAAAGAGTTATCGGCTTTCCTCCCTCCATTGTCCCCTTATAAACAGCAATATCAACATCTTGCGCAAAAGTAGGCAGCAGTGAAGTTAATAAGGGGACAATGGAGGGAGGAAAGCCGATAACTCTTTATGTAGAATCACAAGAACAACCTTGTAGTGATAATCTTATGTATGCTGGAATGTATAAATATGATG
>CAMZLL010000012.1 GCA_947311505.1 uncultured Cryomorphaceae bacterium | reverse complement strand
TTTCTAAGGTTTCTCACTGCTAGTTTTCCTCTGAGCATCATGGCATTTAGAAATTCACTTTTAAAATCTGATGGCTCAAAGTCCAATGTATCTAAATATCCTAATGCTTCCAATTCAAAATTTGCCCTTTGGCATCTTTTCATCAACAAGAAATGACACAAAGAGGGTAGGAGTAGCACTTGGAGACAAGGTTGTTGATGTAGCACAATTGGAAGCATTAGGATATTTAGATACATTGGACTTTGAGCCATCAGATTTTAAAAGTGAATTTCTAAATGCCATGATGCTCAGAGGAAAACTAGCAGTGAGAAACCTTAGAAATAGAATAGCAGAATTATTTGAAATAAATAACAAAACCTTACAAGATAATGTAGAGCATTTCAATCTAATTGTTAGAGAAGCAATAGAATGTCAACTACATCTACCTATTAGAGTAGGAGATTATACCGATTTTTATTCTAGTGAGCAACACGCATTCAATGTAGGTTGCCTTTTTAGAGACCCAGATAACGCATTGATGCCCAACTGGAAGCACATTCCTGTTGGTTATCACGGGCGTTCCTCTTCTATCATTGTTTCTGGAGAGCCCATTCATAGACCCAAAGGACAAAAGAAACCACCCACAGCAGATGTGCCCGTTTTTGGAAACTGTAACCTGTTAGATTTCGAATTAGAAACCGCTTTCGTAACCTTTGAAGGAAAACCATTGGGAGACTCCATTAGTACCGAAGAAGCCGATGAATACATCTTTGGGATGGCATTGTTCAACGATTGGTCGGCTAGAGATATTCAAGGATGGGAATACGTACCTTTAGGTCCTTTTTTGGGGAAGAATTTTGCCTCTTGCCTTGCACCTTGGATTGTTACATTAGACGCATTAGAACCTTTTAGAACAGCTGGTCCGGTTCAGAATCCTAAAGTTTTACCGTATTTAGAATACACAGGAGATAAACATATCGACATCAATCTAAACGTCCTTATTCAACCCGAAAATGGAACGGAAGTAAACGTCTGTAATTCCAATTATAAACATATGTATTGGAACATGAATCAGCAATTAGCACATCATACTATAAATGGATGCAACATTAAATGTGGAGACCTTATGGGATCGGGAACTATCTCAGGACCAGAAGAAGGAATGTTTGGCTCAATGTTAGAAATCTCTTGGAAAGGAACAAAACCCTTTGCAATGCCCGATGGTACAGAACGTAAATTTATCCACGATCACGACACCGTAATAATGCGAGGGTACGCAGAAAAAAATGGAGTAAGAATTGGATTTGGAGAAGTACGAACAAAGGTTCTTCCAGCAAAATAATAATTTGGGCGTTCCCCGATAAAAAAAATCGGGGCAGGCTGTCCACTTCTAGTTTTTGACCGAATAGGCGGCAGACTAACTCCAAAAAGAGCTCATAAAATCGCTTTTTTGAAGCAAGTCTAACCAGCCCATTCAATCAAAAAGCTACCGTTACCATCCTTAACGCAAAACGCAACAAGCATTATATAGAAATCAAAATCAGACCATGGAAATAGATCACGAAAAAGAACGTTTGCAAATTCTAGCAGCCTATAAAGATTTATTGAAATCTATAAAAGGAGAGTTAACCAAAGAAGACAAAGAACTTATACGAAAAGCATTTGATGTAGCAGTAAAAGCACATTCTGAGATGCGAAGAAAATCTGGAGAACCCTACATCTTTCATCCCATAGCCGTAGCTAAGATTTGCGCAGAAGAGATCGGTCTTGGAGCCACTTCAATAGCCTGTGCATTGTTACACGATACCGTAGAAGATACCGAGATTACACTAGACGATATTGAATCTATGTTTAGCCTAAAATGTCGCAACATAATAGATGGGCTTACCAAATTGTCAGGAGTATTTGATCTAGGGACATCTGCTCAGGCAGAGAACTTCCGCAAGATGTTACTAACCATCCCTGAAGATATCAGAGTTATCCTTATCAAAATTGCAGACAGAACGCATAACATGCGCACACTTGGAGCAATGCGTGAAGATAAAAAATTGAAAATTGCATCAGAAACCTCATTTCTTTACGCTCCTATTGCACATAGATTAGGATTATACTCCTTAAAATCAGAATTGGACGATCTATCTTTGAAGCATACACAGCCAGCAGTATATGATGACATAGAATCAAAACTAGAGAAAACTAGAGAGGTAAGAGAACGTTTTATCAAACAATTTTCTTCCCCTATTGTTAAATCGTTAGAAAAACATGGTATTGATTTCTCGATAAAAGGTCGTACCAAGTCGATTTTTTCAATTAATAAAAAAATTCAACAAAAAAACGTTCCTTTTGAAGAAGTCTTTGATCTTTTTGCTATCCGTATAATTATAAAAGCAGAACCCGAAGAAGAAAAATCAGCTTGCTGGCAGGCATATTCTATTGTTACCGATTTTTATAAACCCAATCCAGAAAGATTGAGAGATTGGATTTCACATCCAAAGCAAAATGGATACGAATCATTGCATACTACCGTTATGAGTCCTACAGGAAAATGGGTAGAAGTTCAGATAAGAACCGAACGAATGGATGAAATAGCCGAAAAAGGACTTGCAGCACACTGGAAATACAAAGAAAATGATAGTCAAGCCAGTGGTTTTGATAAGTGGATAAGCGAAATACGAGAATTGATAGAAAGCAAAGATTCTGACGCAATGGACTTCATTGATGACTTTAAAATGAACCTTTTTTCTGATGAAATCTTTGTGTTTACACCCAAAGGAGAATTGAAAACCTTACCTGCTAACGCTACCTCATTAGATTTTGCATTTGAAATTCATTCCGAAGTAGGAGCAAAATGTATTGGAGCTAAAGTAAATCACAAGCTCGTACCACTTAGTTATATTCTCAATAGTGGTGATCAAATAGAGATTATCACCTCTAATAAGCAAAAGCCCAAAGAGGATTGGTTAAATTATGTAGTAACGGGTAAAGCACGTTCCAAAATAAAAGCTGCTTTAAAAGAAGAAAAAAAGAAAGTTGCCGAAGTTGGGAAAGAAATATTAGCAAGAAAATTAAATAGTTACAAAGCCGACTTTACTGATGAAAATATCATTGAAATTCTTAAAATATACAACTATAAAAATCATTCAGATTTCTTTGTCAAAGTATCCGAAGATAAAATTGATTTGAGTAAAATAAAACCGTATGTTCAGAAAGGAGGCAAAATTGTATCCAGCACTTTTACCAAAACAGTTAAGAATACTTTCGAAACACTTTTTTCTAAAGTGGTTAGCAAAAAAGATACGATTATAATAGGAGATAGCTCCACCAAAATGGATTATACACTTGCACCTTGTTGTAATCCTGTGCCGGGAGATCGAATTTTTGGATTTTTGACCATTAATGACGGAATTAAAATACATCGAACCAAATGCCCTAATGCCAAGCAAATGCTGGCAAATTATGCTTATAGAGTGATAAAGGCAGGGTGGGATAGTCAGAAAAATGATATGTTCTTGACAGGGATTACCTTTACAGGGATTGACGGGTTGGGTATCGTTCAAAAAATAACCTCTATATTATCTGAAAATCTAAATGTGAACATGAAAAGTATTTCATTTGATTCAGAAGGAGGTGTGTTTAGAGGAAAAATACTACTCTATGTATCCGATACAGTGCATCTATCATCATTGGTAGAGAAACTTAAAAACGTTGAAGGAATCAACAAAATAGAACGTATCAATATGGAAGAATAATTTTTTATTACTTGGTGTAAATTGTATTAGTGTGTCCATATCATCAAGGATGCGAAGTTAAAAGATGATGTTATCAACAACCCATTATTTTTTTGTTGAAATCTAAATAAGTAGAAACCTTGCTTAAATCTGATTCATAGACCTATCTTTGATTTTTAATACTCATTTAGATGAATGAAGAAGAACCTGTACTAGAAATAACCATTCAAGAAAAAGTTAAAACAATATTTAACGAATTCTTGGCAAAAAAAGGACATCGAAAAACGCCAGAAAGATTCGCAATACTAAGTGAGATTTATAGTTGCGATGCTCATTTTGACATAGAAACTCTCTATGAAAAAATGATGGAAAAGAAATATAGAGTAAGTAAAGCCACACTATATAATACAATGGAACTTCTATTGGAGTGTAACCTCGTTAGAAAACATCAATTTGGACAAAATATTTCATTGTTTGAAAAATCTCACGAATTTAGACAACACGATCACATCATAATTCAGGATAGCGAATCCAATGAGATAATAGAATTTTGCGACCCTAGAATACAGCAAATTAAAAACACCCTTGAAGAGATGTTTAATATTGACATAGTAGATCACACATTATACTTTTATGCTAAACGAAAATAGAACATTACTGACTTTTTTATTCAAATCTCATGATATTCAAATTCTTGAAGTTATTTTGGGAGGAAGAATTATGGATAGAGAAACAGCAACCGAGATGGTAACATCAATTGTAGAACGACTTGACGAAGAACATAATAAAGTAGTCTTAGATCTTTCGAGTGTAGATTATATCAACAGTAACGGATTGAATAACTTGATCTCTATATTGACAAAAACCCGAACTAGGGGAGGTGATGTGGTACTATGTAATATCAATGAGAAAATTGAAAAATTATTACTAATAACTAAATTAAATACCGTTTTTACAACAGCAGAATCCGTTGAAGAAGCTGTAGCATTATTAAATTCATAATTAAAATTAATATTTCCATAACATGGCAGTAGATGTATTACTAGGACTCCAATGGGGAGACGAAGGAAAAGGAAAAATTGTTGATGTGCTTACTCCTAAGTATGATATCATAGCAAGGTTTCAAGGAGGACCAAATGCAGGTCACACTTTAGAATTTGAAGGAATTAAACATGTACTCCATACCATTCCTTCAGGTATTTTTCATAATGGTGTAAAAAACGTAGTGGGTAACGGAGTTGTAATTGATCCCGTAATTCTAAAGGTAGAAATCGATAAACTTTTGAAAATGGGAGTTGATATAAAAGCTCAACTCTTAATTTCTAAAAAAGCACACATCATTTTACCCACACACAAATTGCTCGATAAAGCATCTGAAATAGCAAAAGGTAAACATAAAATTGGCTCAACTTTGAAAGGGATAGGTCCAACTTATATGGATAAGACGGGTAGAAATGGAATTAGAGTAGGAGATGTTTTTGCTCCTAATTTTAAGGAGACCTATGCTACTTTGGTGGAGAAACATCACAACATTCTTAAGAATTACGATTTTGATTATAATCTTTCAGAATTGGAGGATGCGTTTTTTGAAGGAATAGAAACACTAAAAGGATTAACACCTATTGATAGCGAACATTACCTAAATCAAGCCATGAAAGCAGGTAAAAAAATATTAGCCGAAGGTGCGCAAGGTTCATTATTAGATGTTGATTTTGGAACATACCCCTTTGTTACTTCTTCTAACACTATTACCGCAGGTACTTGTACAGGATTGGGAATTGCTCCTAATAAAATTGATCGAATAATAGGAATATTTAAGGCGTATTGTACTCGAGTAGGAAGTGGACCATTCCCTACCGAAGATTTTACTGAAACAGGAGCCAAAATAAGAGAAATTGGGCACGAATTTGGAGCTACCACAGGTAGAGAAAGAAGGTGTGGGTGGATAGATATTCCAGCGTTGAAATATGCAATTATGATCAACGGTGTTACCGAACTTTCTATGATGAAAGGCGATGTTTTGGATACTTTTGAAACCATAAAAGTTTGTACCCATTATATGCACGGTGGAGAAAAAATTGATTTTTTCCCCTATTCAATTAACGATACTGAAACCACCCCTGTTTATGAAGAAATTCAAGGATGGAATACCGACACGACAAAACTAGATAGTAGCGAGGCGTTACCTGAAAACTTAATTGCATACGTGAAATATTTAGAAAATCTCTTAGAAACACCAATTACCATCGTATCTGTGGGTCCTGATAGAAGTCAGACCATTGCTATGAATGCCGATGTACTTGCATAGTAGGGCATAAAAAAAGCTACAGAATCTTGTTCTGTAGCTTTAATACCATTGACCAATTAAGGGGGGGTAATTCGAGTTAAGCTATTAATTCCTTTTTATTGTCAAACACTGAAGGTCTGTCCGAATACATTTCCCATGTTATAAATCCACCCGCAAGGTTTTTGACGTTTGTAAATCCTGCGTGTTGAAGTATTCTCAATGCCAAGTATCCTCTTAGCCCCCTCATACAATAGACAATAGTTTCCATCTCTTTATCCAATTGTTCTAAATTTTCTCTTAGCTTGTCAAGATCTATATTTTTAGCTCCTTTTATCATTCCCATTTTTAGTACTTCTTCAGCCGATCTCACATCTACTATTTGAACATTATAATCACTGTATAATAAGTTGTCTAATTCTTCTACAGAGATTTCCTCATAATAACCGTTTATATAGTTAGAAGTAACAAGACCATTGACAACTACGGGGTCTTTTGCTCCCGAATAGGGAGGTGCGTATGCTAAGTCAAGTTGTGGTAAGTCAGTCATTTTTAGCTTTGCAAATATGGCTGTACTCAATACATCTATACGTTTGTCAACTCCCACTTCGCCAAAAATCTCAGCTCCATATATTGTGTAGTCATTCGGATTAAAGTAGATTTCTATAAACATGTCTTTCTGCCCGGGGTAATACCCGGGGGTAGCACCTGCTACAATTAAACTAGTTTTATATTCCCATCCCTGTAAGTCCAATGTCTTCGGGTTTAATCCTGTTCTGGCTAATGTGAAATCAAATATTTTGATAATTGCAGTTTTGTTCCCTCCGCTAAATAATTCCGAACCTCCTGCAGCATTTGCACCTGCAGTTCTACCTCCTTTATTAGAGTGAGTCCCCAAAGGTAAATAATCATGCTCTTTAGTTTGTGTATTCATTATGCTTGCATTATCTCCAGCAGCATAAATATTTGGCAACGAAGTTTCCATTCTTTCATTTACGATAAGCGCACCATTCCTTATCGCTTTCGCACCTTTACTTGTAAGCAATTCTGTATTCGGCTTTATTCCTGTGCTAATAATCACAAAATCAGTGTCGATAATTTCGCCATTTCCGATAACGAGTTGCTGGATATCACCTTCTTTAGTTATGAACTCGCTTACAAACGATCCTTTTACCACTCTAATTCCTTTGTTTTCTAATTCAACTTGCGCAAAGTGACTAAATTTTGGTTGCCACATTGGTAATATTTGATCAACACCTTCTATTAAAGTAACTTCTTTACCTAATTCTCTTATGTTTTCGGCTACTTCTACACCGATAAGACCCGAACCTAAGATGGTTACTTTCTTATTTTCCTCAAGTAAACCTTCTTTCATTATTTTATCAAAATCTCCAAGGCTTCTACAAGTGGACCAGTTGTTTCCTTTATCAATGTTTTTTATTGGTGGTACATTAGGGCGAGCCCCTGTTGCAAATACTAGGCTATCATATTTGTAAGTTCCTTTCAGGGTAGTTACTTCTTGAGTTACAGGATTTATATCCGTTACTTCTTCATCTAATCTAACATCGATGTTGAATCGAGTTCTTAATAGCTCTGCTTCTACAACAATCAAATTATCCCTCGAAGGTATTTTTCCAGATAGCGCATAAGGTATTCCACAGGTAGCATAACTGATATTCACTGATTTTTCAAATAGGATAATTTCTACATCTTCATTTTCTCTTCGAGCTTTAGCTGCAGCTGATGGACCTGCAGATAGTCCCCCTATTATTATAATTCGTTTTTTCATGTTTATAATTCGTTTTTAGTTTTTTATTTGAATGCAAAGTTAATTGAGCTATTAAGTTATTATAGTTACCTATGTCACAAAGCGAAATGACAATATTCGTTTTTAGATAGTTTTACGTTATTCGTCTTTGGCGGTCTTGCTTTATTATTTTGTCCAATGTCCTTATTCGAGTAATTGAGCTTACTGTTTAATAACTATTTGAACCGTGTGGTTCAATTTTTCAATCCATGCTTTGAGCATGTTTCACACTTTTCAACAGCTTCATTTAAAACCTCTTATTGGGTGTTTATTATTTTTTTAATTATTGATGAATAAAAATCACGTAGTTATTTATATTGAACTATGCCGAAATATAGCCATAGCTTATGATTTATTTTACAGAAAAGAAGTGAAAAAAGAAACGATTTGTAAGGTGCATTTCACTGTTGTTATGGTATAATCGTAACTATAACATTTAAAGTTCTAACTTTGTGGTATATGTTTGTTAAAATAATATATAGAGCTTTTGTGATTTCTTTGATGAACTTTTGGACGGCAATTAATTCACAAACCCCACCAATTATTTATGTATCAGGAAATGGTACAGGAGATTATAATTGCGATGGCACAAACGACCATGTGCAAATTAATCAAGCTCTTGAATTTGTAGCTGATCATTCAGATTTTACTACCGTTTATCTAAAAGGAACAAACACATACTGGGTTAGTGCTCCTGTTTTTATATCTAGCAATACTGTTTTAGAAGGGGATGCAACAGCCAAAATTAAATTAGTAAATAACGCTTCTTGGAACACCCAGTTTAGACCACTTATTGGACAAAAAGGACTTGTAAATGCAATTGGATTAATGGATACAACCAATGCAGTACATAACATCACCATCAGAGGTTTTGAAATTGACGGTAATAGAGAAAATCAAGAAGAACCTTCAGGCGATTCTTATTATAATATAATTAAGCTACAGAATTGTTATAATATAACAATTAACAATATGTATTTGCATGATAACCTAGCCGATGCTGTAAATATACAAAGTGCCTATTATGGTACAAATATAAATTTAATGTTTCATGATAATAGAGTTCATAAAAGCGGACACGATGGTATCTATATAGGGAATTCCATTAATTTTGAGATATTTAATAGCAACCTCACCGACAATAGGACAGATGCACACATTAGAGTCCAAACAAGTAACCATTTTAAGATACATAATAATATTTGTGGAAACAACCCTAGTCAAAGAAACTCAGGTGGAATAGGTATTGATATTCAAGTAAAAGGCACAACACCGCTTAATGATGTAGAAATATTTAACAATTATATCTACGGAAAAGGGGCGTATCACGGTATTTGGTTGTGGCAAACAAAAAAAGGCGGAGATTTAAATACTCACAGAGATGTGCATATTCACCATAATATTATTTCAGGAAACCAAGCATCGGGAATAGGAATCTTTGGGTTTCATAACACCCTAATAGAGTACAATACTATAGAGTTTAACGGAGATGGTAACAATCGATCCTATACAGATAATGTGCTTTTAGGAAAGCAAAGTGGCATCACATTTTATGAAGGTGCGAAGAACAATAAAATCAAAGGATTTCAAACCGTTGTGAGTAACAATATCATTGGCAATAGCGCAGCTTTTGGAATAGAAAATAAAAAATCTAAAATCCATCAGTTTTTATTAGACAACAATTGTATCTACAACAATCTAAAAGGAGCTTACAAAAACGCATCATCCTATACCGATATCTACCTAAACCCAGATTATTGCAGTGCAGACCCTACGTTTTTTGAAGGAAGAACAAGCTATGATTATTCAATACTGAACGACCATTGGGCAAATGCTTTGTCTAGTAACGATTACTCATCTTACGTTGGAGGAAATGATGCCAGATTAGTATTTCATCTTAAATCTAAAGTAGGACGATGGGATGGATTTTCTTGGGTAGCAGATAATGAAACAAGCTTTTGTATTAATACTGGAAAACCGAGTTCAGATTTTACCAACGAGCCTAATCCGAATGGGGGTAGAGTTAATATTGGCGCATTTGGAAATACAAGTTTAGCGTCCAAAAGTTACGACATCCCCGATGTACATAATTTTATAGCATACCCTAATCCCAGTACAGGATTGCTGACCATTTCCGAAGAACTCCTCGAAAACGAATATTACATTTATTCGCTAACAGGAGAATTGCTAAAGCAAGGTTTTCTAAGTTCTAATATTCTGGATTTGACCTCCTTTAGTAATGGAGTTTACCTGTTGAAGATAAGAGCATACCATTCTGGTAACTGGAAAGTAGGTAAGATTATCATAGCCAAGTAACAATTCACAATTATCAATTAGCAATTAGCAATTCACAATTTACAAATATGCAATACTAAAGTCTCGTCACCATAAAATAGGATGACCTATAAATAAAGTTTTAAAAAATGGGTTCAATTCAATAAGAAAAATTATATTTGCACCCGAATTAATAATTAACATAACAATCACTTAAAAGTATTGCAACATGTATTTGACAGACAAAGTAAAAAACGAAATTTTCGCTAAACATAACAAAAGCGGACAAGACACAGGAACAGCAGAAGGGCAAATTGCACTTTTCACGTTTAGAATCAATCATTTAACAGGTCACTTGAAGAAAAATCGTAAAGATTTCGCTACCGAAAGATCATTGGTTAAATTGGTAGGTAAAAGAAGAAGACAATTGGATTATTTAATAAAGAAAGATATCAATAGATATAGAGCAATTATTAAAGAACTTGGAATACGTAAGTAATCTCATATTGAATTAATTAAGAAAAGGAC
>CAMZLL010000011.1 GCA_947311505.1 uncultured Cryomorphaceae bacterium | reverse complement strand
CTATTTTATATTTTCGTTTTTTAATTCAACTATCGTTTCCTTAACTATAAATTGTTGTTTTGTTGCCATACGCAAAGATAGTAAATTATACGACTTATTAAAGTTAAATTGGTATAATGTCAAAAAGCTCGCCCTCAATAATTTCTGGAATGATTACGAACTGAAAAATACGCAATACGTTTCTTTTGACTGCATCTATCGGTTTTTCTTTTAATAGTTGAACTAATTGTGGTAAATAAGGAGCTATTAGTTGAGGTTGTTTTTCTCCGATTATTCCTATGGTTTGGCTAATTCGCTGAACCATTCTATAATCCGTAGAAAGGAAAATATGCATAGCTACTTCAAACTTTTCTGCATCTGCTCCCACGTCTTTGACTATAGAAAGCCAAGTTTTTTTAGAGTTTTCATTTTCTAACAGTAGCGCATAATCCATAGTATTGAAATTTCAACTATCTAGTTGTGGTATTTAGATTTTGAAAACTTTTTATTCCATCTTTTTTGGATCCAAGCGTCTTGTTCTTCATTGTTCAAAAATGTCCAAGCAACAATTCTACTTACCTTATTTCCTTGTCCCATATTGATGGTCTTGATGTTTTCTGCCTTAGCATCGTGGAGCAAATAGTAAATTCCTTTTAGATTTTCTTTCTTAGATACCAAAGTAGTAAACCAAAGGCATTGTTTGCCAAATTGCTTACTTTCATTAATCATTGAAGATATAAACTTTCGCTCGCCTCCTTCGCACCAAAGCTCATTGTTTTTACCCCCAAAATTGAGTGTTACCTTATTTGCCTTTTTGCCATTTAGATTTTTTAATTTTCTGAGAGTACTTGCATTAGCATCTTCTTCAGAACTGTGAAATGGAGGGTTACAAATAATTATATCTATTACATCTTTCTTTTCAAGTATTCCTTTAAGAATCTTTTTTGGATAGGTTTGTAGTCTTAAATCAATCTTGTCTTTTAAATCTTCATTAGCGTCAAAGATATTCTGTGCAGAATTTAACGCTTTTTCATCGATGTCACTGCCGATAAATTTCCATCCATATTCTTGATGACCTATAATAGGGTAGATGCAACTAGCTCCTGTGCCGATGTCCAAGCAGGTTACTTTAGTGCCCATTGGTATTCTGTATTTGTTTCTCTTGCCGAGTAGCTCTGCTACATGATGTATGTAGTCGGCTCTTCCTGGTATTGGAGGACAAAGATAATCTTTAGGAATGTTCCAAGTATGAACATTGTAATGATGCATCAACAACGCTTTATTTAAGGCTCTTACGGCTTCAGGATTTGAGAAATCGATTGACTCTATGTCGTATTTGTTGCGTTTTACAAACGGTTTCAAGCTGGGATGTGTCTCACAAAGTTGGTCTAAATCGTAGCGTCCTGTATGCTTGTTTTTAGGATGTAATTTGGGTTTTTTGTCTTCTTTATTGTTTTCCATATTCATCCTCAATTTCAAAATTTAGTTGTCAAATGTTTTACTGTGCTCAAGCTTCACAAATATGAAGGCGCTATTGTTTTGTTATGTAGTATGAGGTTTCAAGTCGTCTATTATATTTTTCACTTGTTTTAACAGCATTTCTTTACCGTTATTATAGATAACAAAATCTGCATGTTCCATTCTTTGTTTGTCTGTAAATTGATGTTGCATTCTTGACAATACTTGATCTCTGGTTACTTGATCTCTTTTTATTACGCGATCTATCCTTGTTTCTACATCGGCATTTACTACTATGATTTTATCACAAATAGCAGATGCTCCTGACTCTATTAGAATGGCAGCTTCTTTTATCACAAAAGGAGCTACTTGTACGTTTGCCCAATTGGTAAAGTCTTCTGCTACAGCAGGGTGTACGCAATCATTAAGTCGTTGAAGTTCGGTGCTGTTTTGAAAAACGACTTTTGCTATATACACTCGGTTTAGTTTTCCTCTTGTGTAGGCTTCTTTTCCAAATTTGTTTACAATGCAGTTTTTTACATGTCTATTGTTGTTCATCAGCCATTTTGCTCTTTCGTCAGAGTTGTAAATGGGAACACCAAATGATTCAAATATTTGAGCTACAGTTGTCTTTCCACTTCCAATACCTCCTGTAAGTCCTATTTTAATCATTATTTTTGGGGTTCTATTTGTTGCTCACCATTGAATGTTAGTGCGGTTTTATCAACCATCATTTTGGTTCCATCTTTAACTTCTATTACTACCGTAGTTTCCTCTACGGCTACAACTGTACCGTGAATACCTCCAATAGTTATTATTTTAGTACCTTTTGATACATTCTCTCTTTCCTCTTCCAATGCTTTTCGTTTTTGATTTTGAGGTCTTAGAATAAACCACCAAAAAACACCAAACATTAATCCAAACATTACGAGCGTTGTAATATCTAATCCTCCTGCTCCTGCAGCTAAAATTGAAAAATTCATACTATTTATTTTTAACTAATTTCCGGCAACATTACCGTGAAGTTTTACTATTACTAAACTAGGAGAAGTTGTGGCTACTATTGAGATGGTTTTTGATGTGCTGCCAGGTGTTGATGGAGTATATTCAATTGGGATTTCTCCACTTTCGCCAGGTTGGATCGGCTTTTTAGGCCAACCTTTTAGAGCAGTACACCCGCAAGAGGGCTTTACACTGTGAATAATTAAGGGAGCTTTTCCTGTATTCGTAAACTTAAATGTGTACGCTACGGTTTCGCCAATAGCAACTGTTCCAAAATCGTAATCACTTTCTTCAAAAGTCATGATTGCAGGATTTTCTGAATCTATGTCGCTTGCCGAAATTTCACTGCTGTTATTATTTTGGTCAGAAATCTGACAAGAAGTAAAGGCAAAAACAGAAAACGCTAGTGCTACGGTTAATAGTTTAATTTTCATATTTCAATTGTTAGGATGCATACGAACCCATAGCTCCGTATTTTTCTATTCTTTTTTCTATTCGTTCTTCTGGAGTTTGATCTTTCAATTTTGTTAGGTTACGCTTAATCTCTGTTTTTAGTTTTTTATACATACTTTCTGGATCTGCATGCGCCCCGCCAATCGGTTCTTTTATTATTCCGTCAATTAACTTGTTCTTGAGCATGTCTTTAGCTGTTAGTTTTAAAGCATCGGCAGCTTTTTCTTTATTTTCCCAATTTCGCCAAAGTATAGAAGAGCAAGATTCTGGTGAAATTACCGAATACCATGTGTTTTCTAACATCATTACTTTGTCTCCAACTCCTATTCCTAAAGCTCCTCCAGATGCACCTTCACCAATGATGATACAAAGAACAGGAACTTTTAAGTTAATCATTTCAAATAAGTTGCGAGCTATAGCTTCTCCTTGTCCTCTTTCTTCGGCTTCTAAGCCAGGATACGCACCAGGTGTGTCTATTAAGCAGACAATTGGTTTGTTAAATTTCTCAGCAAGTTTCATTAATCGCAATGCTTTTCTATAGCCTTCAGGATTGGCCATTCCAAAATTTCGATAGGTTCTTTGTTTGGTGTTTCTACCTTTTTGTTGACCTATAAACATTACAGATTGACCATCAATAGATCCGATTCCTCCTATCATTGCTTTGTCGTCCTTTACATTACGATCTCCATGAAGTTCTATAAAGTCACCTTTTGTGATGGCGTTGATATAGTCAAGAGTGTACGGTCTATCTGGATGACGACTTGCTTGTACTCTTTGCCAAGGCGTGAGACTTTCGTAGATTTCTTTTGATTTTTCTTTGAGCTTTTCTTCTAACTTAGCCAAAGCGTCAGACATATCTACCTCCCCTTTATCCTCAATTTCTTTTGTTTGTTTTATTTGCTCTGCCAATTCTTCGATCGGTTTTTCAAATTCTAAATATGTAGTAACCATAGTTGCTTAATTTAAGAGGACAAAAATACGACTTTAAATTAGGTAAGCGAAGATTGTGTATAAAAGTTTTATGATATTTTGTAACGAGTGTCTGATCGGAAATAGACAAAGGTTTATAAAATGAATTTTTACTGAATTGGTTTGAAGGTGTTTAATACTCTTTTTTTATTCGATCCATTTCTCTTTTAGCATCTTTTGTTTTAAGGTCTTGTCTTTTGTCGTGAGTATTCTTTCCTCGACATAGTTTTATGTCAAGTTTGGCAAGTCCATTATCGTTAATGAAAAGTACGTATGGAATTAATGTAAACCCTTTGTTCTTTAGCTTCTTAACAATTTTGTCAATCTCTTTTCTGTTGAGTAGTAACTTCCGATCACCTCTTATCTGATGCGAAACAAATCCTGCATTAGCATAATCTTGAATAGACATATTTCTGATAAAGATTTCCTCATTTTCGGAAACACAATAAGCCTCAATGATGCTTGCCTTTCCTAGTCGAATCGATTTTATCTCAGTTCCTTTAAGCATAATACCGGCAGTGAAACTCTCTAAGAATTCATATTCGTACTTGGCTCTCTTGTTTTTTATTTGAATGTTTCTTGACACAAGGCAAATGTAAGGATATACTTTTGTTCATTTAAAATCTTTGTTCTTTTTTTTCTTAAAATAATAGGAATGCATGTAATTTTGAACCGTTAAAAAAGTTAAATCTATTGAAAAAATTAAAACACATAGCTAGAGCCTCTGGAGCAATCATTGAAGAAGATGTGCCGGGTGGAGCATTTATGAATTGGTTGTACAATCGCCCGTTGGGAAAGATGAGCTTGTGGTTTTTGATAAAAAGAAAAGCCTTTTCGGTACTAGGTGGATGGTATATGAATACTAAAGCTTCTGGTAAAAAAGTCGCTCCATTTATAAATAAATATAATGTTGATATTGAAGAATATGAAATTCCAAAAAGTGGTTTCAAAACATTCAATCAATTCTTTTACCGAAAAATAAAACCTCAATATAGGTCAATCGGTGATGGAGTGGTTTCCCCTTCTGATGGTAGGTTATTGGTGTTTCAGCACATGTCAGACATAACAAAGTTTTTTGTTAAAGGTTCTGAATTTGATTTGAAAACTTTTTTAAATGACTCTAAACTTTCTGAAAGGTATAAAAATGGGAGCATGGCAATTATTCGTCTTGCTCCAGTAGATTATCATCGGTTTCATTTTCCTGTGTCGGGTATGGCTAGCGCTATCAACAAAATTAAAGGGGACTATTATTCTGTTTCTCCAATAGCACTTGGAAAAAAACTAGATATTTTTTGTCAGAATAAAAGAGAAATAATGACTGTGCAAACAATCGATGCTGGTAGGGTCGTTATTGTCGATGTGGGGGCTACACTTACTGGTTCTATTATTCAGACATATCAACCTAATTTGAAAGTAGTAAAAGGTACTGAAAAAGGTTACTTTGCTTTTGGAGGATCAACCGTAGTGTTGCTATTCGAATCCAATCAAATCCAATTTGATAAAGATCTCATTGATAACACTAATAATGGGCTAGAAACGAGTATTAAAATGGGAGAGCAAATAGCTGTTTTTGTTAATTCTTAGATATTTCTATTGTAGAAATTTCTGATCCTCCCCATTCTATAATTGTGAAACCTGACCGGTCTAGAGGTGCGTAATTAAAATCTTGTTGCTGTAGTTTTGTTGCTACTGGTAGGTTTTGATTTGTGGTAAAAAGCATATAAATTCGTCTAATGTTATTTGGCTCTGGAGTGACTTTTAAAGTGGAAATAATGTCATAAGCATCGTCAATTAGAAATTAAATAATGCCTGCATAGAATAAAGTGTAAACGAAATAGTGGTTTTGTGCTAAAATTAAAATTTGTATCTTTATGTAAAATGTAGGGCTAAATTTATAGGTAAGTGTCTTGAAATCTGATGTTTAGTATAGGTAGTCGTTCAAAACTTGAATAAAGAAACGGTTTATTAAGCGCATTTTAATGTTCATTTTGGATAATCATTATTTTGGTTGTTGCTGAGTTACGCAATGTATCATTCCTCCATTTTCGTAAAGGTTTCTTACATCTATTCCTACTACCGTTCTATTAGGATATAATGCTTGAATAATAGCATTTGCAGTGGCATCATTGGGGTCATTGTAATTAGGAACTAACACTTTGGTATTGGCAATGTAGTAATTCACATACGAACCTTTATATCCAAGGTTTGTTCCATTTGTGGTGACTACATTATTTTGAGTCAAAGGTACATATAAGAATGTATAGATATTATCTGATTTGTTTTTTGCAGCATATAATTTAGAGATGTCTGTTTGGAGCACATCATACGCCAATAAATCCGATTGACTCATAGTTACTATTGTATTTTGATTTCCAAATCTTGCAAAACCATCAATATGTTGGTCCGTAATTTCTAAGCCTGCTTGACCATCTAGCCAGATAAAATTTTCTATTCCTAAATATTGCTTAAAATAGTTTTCTATATTATCTAACGTTAACGTTGGATTTCTATTGGAGTTTAATATCGAACTTTTACACGCCATCAGGGTTCCGTTGCCATCTATCTCTACGCTACCACCTTCATTTATCATTTTTGAATTTAGATTTTCGTATGGTACTCCTTCATCAATTGCTATTTTAGAAGGAATTTGATCGCATTGATATGAATTTGCTTTGTTTCCCCAACCGTTGAATCCCCAGTCCAAAATCGTAAGTTCATTAGTGTTTTTGTTTCTAACGTATATCGGGCCATTATCTCTTATCCATACATCATCGGTTTTGTATATTTTAAAATCGACATTTGCCAACGAAACATTAGCTGCATTCAGAAGTGTTAGTATTCTATTTTTTTGAGTTGTATTGTAGGCTATAATATGGACTTTTTCACTGGTTGTTAGTTCTTGAGTTAAAGAAACCCAAGTAGCATCCAAACTATTTCTATAGGTGGTTCCATATTGAAATTGATGTGGCCATTGTAGCCACGTTCCTTCATGAAGTTCGTGTTCGCCCGGAAAAACAAAAGATTGATTAGTGTCTGGGACTATTTGAGCATCAGGCTTTTTGCAAGACAAGATACTGACCAAGAGCACAAAAAAATAAGAGAGTTTATACCTATTTGATTTTAACAAGCTGTTTATAACAATTGAATTAATTTTTGCAAGGTTGAAACCTAATATTTGAGTAGAGCCATACTGAATTAGTTTAACGAAAATATTTTGAAAATTCAATAATTTCAGACGATAGCTTAAGATTGAAATGGTAGTACTCATATAGTTGATTTTATAATTTCGTAGCATACTATAAACGTACCAAATTCTTAAATATTGATATTTGTTATACTGTGGTCAATAATTCTGTGCAAGATCTAACTTTAGTTAAGGCAAAATCTATTTCTTCTTTGGTTGTGTATCTACTAAACGAAAATCGTATAGCGTTGCAATATTCAGACCCTTCGAGTGATGCTAATACATGTGAACCTTTGTTACTTCCTGATGAACAGGCACTTCCGCCAGAAGCTGCTACTCCGTTTATGTCTAAACTAAATAGCATCATACTATTACTATCAGATAAAGGGAAGCATACGTTTAACACGGTGTACAGGCTTTTTTCAGGATCTTGCTCTCCATTAAATTTTACGTTGGCATCAATTTCTTTTAGCTGCGCTTTCATATAATCTTTGAGGCTTTGCACATGATTTTGATGCCCCTCTATATCGTCATGTGCCAGTTCCATAGCTTTTGCCAACCCAATTATTCCGTATAGGTTTTCGGTTCCTCCTCTGTGATTTCTTTCTTGTGCACCTCCAGTAATCATTTGTTTTATGGGCAAGGATTTATTTATATACAAGAAACCTACACCTTTTGGTCCGTGAAACTTGTGAGCTGCACAGGTTATAAAATCTATATCCAGCTCTTTTAGGTCAAATTTATAGTGCCCCATAGTTTGCACAGTATCAGAATGAAAGTAAGCATTGTACGTTCTACAAAGTTGACTTACTTTTTGCAACGGAAGTAGATTACCGATTTCATTGTTGCCATGCATCAACGAGACTAGAGTAGGAGTGCTATCTTTTAATAGCGTTTCTAAATGATTCAAGTCGATATTTCCATCTGGTTTTAAATAGACAAATTCAACTATTACATTTGGGTTTTGTTCCTGAATTTTTTCGGCAGTATGAACCACAGCGTGATGTTCTATAGTAGAAGTGATAATTCGTGTTACTCCAAGATCGTTTACAGCACATTGAAGTGCCATATTATCTGCTTCAGTTCCTCCAGAAGTGAATATAATCTCACCTGCATTGGCATTTAGATATTCAGATATTTGTTTTCTCGCCATTTCTATTCCATTTTTGGTCTTTCTACCAAAGGAATGTGTGGAAGATGGATTTCCAAAATGTTCCTTCATATAAGGAACCATTGCTTCAAAAACTTCAGGAGCCATTGGTGTAGTGGCTGCATTATCTAAATATACTTTTTTCATAGTTGTGCTTATTGTCTTATATGTACAAAGTTAATTTTAAATTGAAAATAGAAAAGAATAATTAACGAACATTATTGAAGTCTTAAACTTGATATTTTTGTGAATCTATGAAGCCTTAACAAATATAGACTCTGAAATTTAACTCCTCCATATTTTTCTTAAAAGTAGCAAAGAAAATTACGAGGTTATTCGCTTTTTCCGGCAGATACGTAGGTGTTTTGCCAATTAGCGTCTTTCATATCTTGCCATAGTTTAAACATGTGTTCTCCGTATATTATGTTCTGAAAACTGGTTATACCATAGCCTTTCAGAATTGCCATTTGAGCTTCATTTGGACTTGCTTTTCCTGCTGCCCAACCTAATTCTAACATACCATCTGCCACTACACAACCAGTTGGGCAAAGTGGATTTCGACTGTACCTCAATGCCCATAAATCATCTAAGCGAAAACATTGTAAAGGTCCGTATTTGTCTTGATCCCAATAATACTCATAAAAACATTGGTCGAGTTGATGCTCTTCGAATAGATTTGTTCCTATTTTGTTTGCTCCTGATCTTTGTACTCCTTTCATTTGTCTAATAAAATTGGCGGTAGTTAAAGGATATTTGTAAACGATTTTTCCGTTCGTTTCGCCTACTAACCAAAATGAAACCAACCCGCTATTAAATGTAGGTTGTAACGAGAATCCAAAGGTATAGTTAACGGAGGTTGGCTTCAAAGCATAATTTGCTTTGTGGTTGGTCGATAATGTAAAACTAGATAATAATATCCACCCACTCAATAAAGAGCAAAATGCCAAGTATCCTATTTCTAATTTTATTTTTTTCACTTTAATATCAAATATAAGCAAAAACAGTTAAACTGCTTCAATGTAATGAGTTAATTTGGATGAATACTGCTTATGAATGGATGAAAATGCTGATTTTATTCATACTTTTAATAAAGTACCAAATCATCCAACTTCATAATAGTATCAAAGTAACACTTAAGTGTGATATTAATCATAGCAGATATTTAGATTTGCTCCTTTCTTCTTTCTTAATTTGCATATTTAAAATAACAAACAAAATGAATTCTTTTTTACCAGTAGTAGAGAAATTACCTGTTGGTCATCCTGTTAGGATATATTACCAAGAAGGGGCGCTTATTCAGAATTTAATTAAAGAAATTAGAGCGGTTAATCCAGATGAGGAGTTTCAAAAATATTACAATATATTCAATGAACTTTCAGGAATTGAAAAACGATTTGCAAGAAAGGAAAATCAATTATTTCCTTACTTAGAGAAATATGGATGGGAAGGTCCTAGTCAAGGAATGTGGTCTTTTCATGATAATCTTAGGGATATGATCCGACTTTTGAATACCGCCAATGAAAACAAAGACATTGTTCGTATAAAAGAAAATCTAGCTTTTTTACTAGATGGTATCGAAAGATTATTAACTATAGAAGATACTCGATTGTTTCCCAATGCCATGGAGTTGCTCCAAGATAAGGATTGGAATGAATTTTATATTGGGGATGCTGAAATGGGATGGATGCTTCATGAAAAACCTGCTCCTTATCCAGATATTCAAGACACGTATCTTCATCCTAGTGAGGATTTTACAGAAAGAGAATTGAGTTTTTCTATAGAAAATACATTTCATTATGATGAAGGTTATATGTCTCCCGAACAAGTGAATCTTTTACTAAGATTTCTCCCTCTTGATATTACTTACGTTGATGAAAATGTTAAAGTAATTTTTTATAATAGGGGAGACGATCGTGTTTTTCCAAGAAGCAAAGGCATTATAGGACGAGAAGTTAAGTTTTGCCATCCCCCAAAAAGTGTACACTTGGTTTTGAGAATTGTAGATGAGTTTAGAGCTGGAACTAAAGATGTAGCAGAGTTTTGGTTTAATTTTAAAGGGAGAATTATTCATATTCGTTATTTTGCTATTAGAGATCATAACAAAAAGTATCGAGGTGTCATAGAAATGTCACAAGACATAACTGATATACAAAAGCTTGAAGGGCAAAAAAGGCTATTAGACGATTGGGATTAATCGTCTAATAACCTTTTGTAATTAATTGAAAATAAAGTTGCTAAATCTCGATGTCTTCTTGTTCTGCATCAATGAACTTAAATTTAAGGAACGTTGTATTGGTATTTCCTTTGATGGTAATCCATTTTTTATATCGAATAAACCAACTTCTTTGAATGCTCTTTATTCCTTTTTTTAAATATGCTTCCACAAACGGATGTACTATAAGAGTTATCCCCTTATGCTCTCCTTTTTCTATAAGATAACGTACATTATTCTCTATTTCGTCTATTAATAATATTGATGCTGTAATTTCACCAGTTCCATTACACGAAGGACACACTTCTGCTGTTTTGATGTCTGTTTCTGGACGAACTCTTTGTCTGGTCATTTCCATTACACCAAAACGAGAGGGAGATATCATATTATGTTTAGCACGATCGTCTGCCATGCACTCTTTCATCCTATCGTACAATTTTCTGTTATTGACTTTATTGACATGCATGTCAAAGACAATAACAGAAAATTGTACGATAGGATGAAAGAGTGCATGGCAGACGATCGTGCTAAACATAATATGATATCTCCCTCTCGTTTTGGT
>CAMZLL010000010.1 GCA_947311505.1 uncultured Cryomorphaceae bacterium | reverse complement strand
CTTTTGTATGTTTGCAAGCTAATTAACACATCAAAAAAAATGAATTATTTAAAATACATATTTTTTGATGTGTTAATTAGCTTGCAAACATACAAAAGGCTTGGTATCTTGGGTTAATTTATATTTGAAATATGTTATTGCGTTTCTTTCCATATTTTTAATGTAACTTTTTGAGGAGGTCTATTTGCTTCTATTTCTCTAAGAGGTTCGCAAGGTTTTAATGTGTTTCTACAGTCGTCTGGTAGTTGCTGGTACAAGTTCGTTCCTGCAGTTTTCCACTCAATCATCTTATCACTTACTTCTTTTACTATTTTTGCAGGATTACCCACTACGATTTTTCGATCTGGAATTTCCATTTTGGACGGCACAAAACACAAGGCCCCGATAATACATTCATTACCAATAACCACATCGTCCATCACCACGGCATTCATTCCAACTAAGCAGTTCTCGCCAATAGTACCTCCATGAATGATAGCTCCATGCCCAATGTGTGCTCCTTTTTTTAAAATCACCGTAGTACCAGGAAACATATGAATGGTGCAGCTTTCTTGAACGTTACAACCGTCTTCTATAACGATTTTCCCCCAGTCGCCTCTCAAGGTACAGAAAGGACCAATGTAAACGTTTTTTCCAATGAAAACATTACCTGTTACATTTGCTTGAGGGTGTATGAATGCACTTTCGTGAATGACAGGTTTAAGTCCGTTAAATTCGTATATCATATATGATACTTATTGTTTAATTATACTTTTTCGATTATCGTAGCATATCCTTGACCTACACCGATACACATCGTTACTAAAGCATACTTTTTGTTTTGCTTGTGCAGTTCTATTGTTGCCGTTTGTAGCAATCTTGCTCCTGTCATACCTAGTGGGTGACCAATAGCAATAGCGCCACCATTTGGATTTATTCTAGGGTCATTGTCTTCCAGTTCAAGTGCTCTTGTGCACGCTAAACTTTGTGCAGCAAATGCTTCGTTTAGTTCTATTATATCTATTTGATCCAGTGTTAATCCTGCTCTTTTTAATGCTTTTCGAGAAGCTTCTACAGGGCCTATTCCCATAATTCGGGGCTCTACACCTGCTACTGCACTGCTTACAATTCTTGCTTTTGGAGTTAAGTTGTTTCTTTTTGCTGCTTCTTCTGAAGCGACTAATATTGCTGCTGCACCATCGTTAAGTCCAGATGCGTTTCCTGGTGTTACGGAGCCTCCTTCTTTTTTAAAAGCAGGTCTTAACTTACCAAGAATGTCTAGTGTAGTGCTCGGACGAATAAATTCATCGTTGGCAAAAATAATTGGGTCTTTTTTTCTTTGAGGAATTTCTACGGAAATGATTTCTTCAGCCAATCTTCCTGAATCTTGTGCGGCAGCAGCTTTCATTTGTGACCAATACGAAAATTGATCTTGATCTGCTCTGCTTATGTTGTATTTTTCTACTAGATTTTCAGCGGTTACTCCCATTCCGTCCACGCCATAAAGTTCTTTCATCTTTTTATTGACAAAACGCCAACCAAAACTTGAATCATGCATTTGAGCGTCTCTACCAAAAGGTTTAGATACTTTAGATATCACCCATGGGCCTCTAGTCATGTGTTCTACGCCTCCTGTAATGTATATGTCTCCATCTCCGACTGCTATTGCTCTGGCAGCGTTGATTGTTGATGCCATTCCGCTAGAACAGAGTCTATTAACGGTTTCGCCTCCAATTGTTACTGGAAGTCCTGCTAATAACGAAGACATTCTCGCTACATTTCTATTGTCTTCTCCTGCTTGATTGGCGCATCCAAAGAGTACGTCTTCTATTTCTGAAGTATTCAATGATGGATTTCTTGCTACAAGTTCTCGCATAACCAAAGCTCCCAAATCATCTGTCCTGATTGGTGCTAATGTTCCTCCAAAATTCCCTATAGGTGTTCGTATTGCGTCTATTATATATGCTTGTTTCATGTGTGTGTTTAGTAACTATTTATTTTCGAAAATTTCTCCTCCTACTTGTCCTCGGTCTGTATTTATAATGTGTAAATCTCTTTGTGGGAATGGTATTCTGATGTTATTATCTCTGAATAATTGATCTATTGTAAATCGGATATCACTTTTGGTAATGATGATATCCCAAGTTTGATTTGCCCAAAAGAAGAGTTTAAATTCTAACCCGTTATCCCCAAAATCTTCAAATACGATTAATATATCATTGGTTTTTTGAACCTTTGGATGGGTTAAGGCGGCTTTGTATAATAGCTCTTTTACTAAACTAGTGTCTGTACCATAAGCTACCGAAACATTGATGTGAAATCGAGTTACTTTATCGCTGACACTCCAATTGGTTACAAGTTCTTCTGTGAATTTAGAATTAGGAACTATAATGATTTTCCCTTCGGTTGTTTTTATGTGAGACGTACGTATGTTTATTTGTTTCACTTTGGCTACTGTGCTATCGTGCATTTCTACGATGTCACCTACTTTTATGCTTCCGTCATTTAAGAGAATAAATCCAGAAACAACATCCGTAAAGAATTCTTGAAGACCTAATCCTAAACCTACAAATAATGCAGATGCTCCAAGTAAGACATTAGATATGTTGCCAAATATTATTTTTAATATTACAATGATACAAATAGTAAATATTACATATTTGAAAAGCTGAATAATTGTGTTTTTACGATCCTCATCAATCCAGTCTTTTTTGCCAAACGATTTGGTGATAAATAATTTCAGAACATTTATCACTATTTTAGTTATAAATATGGTAATTGCAACACCAACCAATTGCCCTATGCTCAGTCTTACGCCTTCTCCTTGAGCGTTTTTAGATAAAAATTCAAAGTTTAAAAATTTTGAAAGTGCAAACTGCGGATTGTCAAATCCCAAAGCGCCATAGAGAAAAAACAATGAAATAATGATCAGTACTTGATTGATTAAAACGTGAAATGAAAATTCTTTTCCTTTTATTATCACTTCTTTATCGAAGCTAAATCGATCTACTAATTTGTGAAGAATTTTTTTAGTAATAAAGTAAAATGCGAAAACCAAAGCAATGAGCAAAAGGTTACTCAACCGAAGTGTATAGGAGTTAGATATTTCCCAAATGTCTATCATACGTTTTTTTTTATCTTGTAATTACTATTCCCAATTTTTCTGCAAATGAATTACGCATCGAAGTTAAATCTTTTATTTTTATTAAGAGTTGCTCTAGTGCCAAATTTTCCATTGATTTTTTAAGCTCATCTTGATTTTCGGCTATCATGTTTTCGATTACTCTCAATTTATAAACTGCTACCGATTGTTCTGCAGCAGCTTTTAATCGTTGTAGTTCTGTACCGGGCATTATGCCATGTCTTTTAGTCCAATTTTCACTGACCACATCTTTGGGGGTAGAAATGTCAATTACTGTTTGGCTCAAACTCTGATTTTGATGTCTGATAAAATGCTCGTCACTAACTACCAAGCCTTGTTGGAGTCCTTCATAAAATTCATCAAAAATCTTTAAGTAACTTTCATTTTGAATGCTCAATTCATCACTGAGTAGTTCCTCTATAATGTATTGACTAAGTGGGTATGCCACTTCTATTTCTTCATCGTCATCATTTTGCACTGTTACGTCTATGGTTTGTGCGCCATATTGAATCATCAATCGTATCAAATCTCGTTCTTGCCTTTCTAATGTATGCTTGCCTTTTTGTTTGTTGGGGGCAATACCTAACTCGGTAGGGGAGGCTTCTGGAGGAGGGGCTTCCTCTCTTTGATTGTAGCTTTTTTTGTTTGCGTTTTTCTCTTGTTCTGCCAAGTGTTTATTGACTTCATTGAGGAGGGCTTGTTCGCCTATTTCAAATAAATGTGAGGTTTCACGAATGTACACAGAACGAATAATCTGGTCGGGTATTATTCCTATGGATTTTACAATGTCTTTAATTGTGTTGGCTCTTTGAATAGGGTCGTCTTTGGCATCTTTTAATAAGATTTGCGCTTTAAATTGTATGAAATCTTGACGCTTGGTTTTTAAATAATTGGTCAACTCGTCTATGCCTACGCTCCTAGAAAAACTGTCCGGATCTTCTCCGTCTGGGAATAAAATTACCTTGACGTTCATTCCTTGGGCAAGTATTAAATCAATTCCTCTAAAGGAGGCTTTGATTCCGGCTTTATCACCATCATATAGGATGGTGATATTATTGGTGTATCGTTTGATCAGTCGAATCTGTCCATCGGTAAGTGCTGTTCCACTAGAAGCTACCACGTTTATTACTCCTGCTTGGTGCATGCTAATTACATCTGTATAGCCCTCTACCAAATAACATTCATCTTCTTTTATTAGCTCGTTTTTGGCTTGATAAAGTCCGTAAAGTATATTACTTTTGTGGTATATTTCACTTTCTGGTGAGTTGAAGTATTTTGCTATTTTTTTATCCGATTTTAAGGTTCTGCCTCCAAAACCTAAAACTCTACCTGTTATGTTGTGAATGGGGAATAAAACTCTTCCTCTAAAGAAATCATACATCCCTCTGTCGTTAGCTTTTACCAAACCTGTTTTTACAAGGTATTCTAATTTGTATCCTTTTTCTATGGCACTTTTGGCAAATGCATCACTTCGTTCGGGAGAATATCCCAATTCAAATTTCTTGATAGTTGCTTCGTTAAAACCCCGTTCTTTAAAATAGCTTAGTCCAATTGCTTTTCCTTCTCGGGTATTGAACATTTGCTCCATAAAGAAGTCTCGTGCGTATAGATTGATTAAAAATAAGCTCTCCTTTTCACCTTGTGCGGCTATTTCTTCTGGTGTACGTTCTTTCTCTTTTATCTCGATGCCGTATTTTCCTGCCAGCCATTTGAGGGCTTCTACGTATGAAAAGTGCTCATGCTCCATTAGGAAGGATACCACGTTGCCTCCTTTTCCGGAAGAGAAATCCTTGAATATTCCTTTAGCGGGCGACACCATGAATGAAGGGGATTTTTCATTTACAAACGGACTTAATCCTTTGTAGCTAGATCCCGACTTTTTTAGTGTTACAAAGTCGCCAATTACTTCAATAATATCAGCGGCATCAAATATTTGCTCTACGGTTTCTCTAGGTATCATTTATTTAAGCGTATTTCGTTTTAAGTTAGGTCTATTTGCGGTTCTGTCAAGAGTTTATTTTCGTACTATTTTTATTAAAGACATGATTATTCCGAAGTGCAAAGCTTCATGAACAGTGTTGAACCTTATCGCATCTTCTAAAGAAGATAATGTGTAATTGTAGCTTGTAGGATATTCATTAAAAGTAGATTTTATTAATGCATCAAAATCCTTTTCGAGTTGGAGAGGTTGTGCTATAAAAGTTGTTTTCAAATCTTCATATTCAGTTTCTGTCAATTTGTTTTTTCATGAGCTTCCTTTTCTGAATTTAGCAATTATTTCTTTGTTTAGGGCTATTTCATTACCAGACAAACCATAGCAAAGTAATTGTTCGGTAACAGTTAGATGAATGATGTTCCAGATTATTGAGTTTGAAAAACCATCAGGAATAGTTGTTAATTCTTGAAAGGATAAATCTTTAGTGGTTTCGAGAATATTCGCTCTAGTTACTTTTAGAAGTTCTATATTTTGTTTGGTGTGATTTGTCATTTTACAAATATACTTATATTGATAAAGATTTTAGATGCATTTGACTTAAAAAAAAGAGGATTCCTTTTAAAAATGATATTAACGATTATTGATTATGTTAATCTGTTGATTTTCATTGGTTAACCTTTATCGGTTTTGATTCAATTGTTTATAACTTAGCTAAAAAAGCCCCTTAAACAGATTTGTGTGTATAACTGAAAGTAGAAGAATATGGTTGTACGAAAATGTCTTTGTATTTTTACCGTCTGTAATGAAACTAAAGTTATGAAATTACAATTTTTGGGACACGCATCATTTTTAATTGAGATAAAAGGAAAGAAAATCCTTTTTGATCCTTTTATTACTGAGAATGAAAAAGCCACGCACATAGATGTTGATGCCTTAGAGGTAGATTATATCTTGGTGTCGCATGGTCATTTTGATCATGTGCTAGATGTAGAACGAATTGCAAAAAGAACAGGAGCTAAGATTGTTTCTAATTTTGAAATTGCGACTTGGTTTGAGAACAAAGGGTGTAAGAATGTGCATCCAATGAATTTCGGAGGAACTTGGGAATTTGATTTTGGAACCGTAAAATATGTAGCAGCAGTTCATAGCTCTACGTTGCCAGATGGATCTGTAGGAGGGCATCCAGGAGGATTTGTTGTCAGCTCAGAAGACGGTAATTTTTACTATTCAGGAGACACAGCATTGACTTTTGATATGAAATTGATACCCTTATCTACAAAGTTAGATTTTGCTATATTCCCCATTGGTGATAATTTTACCATGGGAGCAGAAGATGCCGTTGTGGCAGCAGAATTTGTAGAAACAAATAGAGTAGTGGCAATGCATTTTGATACATTTGGGTTTATTGAAATTGACCATCAAAAAGCAAAAGACATTTTTAATAATAAAAACATTGAATTAAAGATCCTCTCAGTTGGAGAAGAGATTAATATATAAAACGAAGTATGGGAAGAGTAATATCAATAGCAAATCAAAAAGGCGGAGTAGGGAAAACTACAACAGCTATTAATTTAGCAGCTTGTTTAGGTGTTTTAGAAAAGAAAACATTGATCATAGATGCAGATCCGCAGGCAAATGCTACTTCGGGAGTAGGTTTTGACCCTGCTAACATTAAGACTAGTATTTATAATGCATTGATAGACGGTGAAGATGTGGAGCATTTAGTAATGCAAACCAGTAATCCAAATCTATATATTATACCATCACATATCGATCTTGTAGGTGCTGAAATAGAAATGATAAACATTCCTAATAGAGAATATGTACTTAACAAAGCTATCGAACAGATTAGAGATCAATTTGATTATATCATAATCGACTGTTCTCCATCTTTAGGTTTGATTACTTTAAATTCGCTTACCGCTTCAGATTCAGTGATCGTGCCTATACAGTGTGAGTATTTTGCATTAGAGGGGTTAGGCAAGTTGTTGAATACCATTAAAATAGTTCAGTCAAGGTTAAATAAAAATTTAGATATAGAAGGTTTATTATTGACTATGTACGACACACGATTGCGTTTAGCAAATCAAGTGGTAGATGAGGTTAGAACACATTTTCAGCAATTGGTATTTGATACCGTTATTCACCGAAATATTACTCTTGGAGAAGCTCCAAGTCACGGAGAAACAGTTATTATGCACGATGCATCTTCTAAAGGTGCTCTCAATTATTTGAGCCTTGCAAAAGAATTGATAGCCAACAGCGAAGAAAGATTAGCAACAGAAAAAGTAACAACAGATGAGTGCTAAAAAATCAGCATTAGGAAAAGGTCTTGGCGCTTTATTAGATGCCTCTAATTCGCCTACACCTCAGGAGTCAATTCATAAGGAGGTTGTTTCTACGGTTGACACTACTTCTGTAGAAAACAAAGGCGGTGTAAGTTTGGTAGCCATTACCAATATTGAAGCCAATCCTTTTCAGCCTAGAACCCATTTTGAAAAAGATGCTCTAACGGAACTCACCGAATCTATAAAAGTACATGGCATCATTCAGCCTATTACGGTTAGAGAGATCGGAACGGGTAAGTATCAAATTATTTCAGGAGAACGAAGATTTAGAGCTTCACAAGCTGCTGGGTTGTCTGAATTGCCAGTTTATGTGCGAAAAGCAGACGATACTACGATGCTAGAAATGGCAATTATCGAAAATGTACAGCGTAAAGATTTGAATGCTATTGAGGTGGCATTGAGTTATCAACGTCTTATAGATGAGTGCGATATAACACAAGAAAAAGTAAGCGAAAGAGTCAGCAAAAGTAGAAGTTCTGTGACTAATTATTTGAGATTATTGAATCTGCCAGATGAAATTCAGGCAGGTATTCGAGATCAAAAAATAGCAATGGGACACGCACGAGCTTTAGTTAGTTTTTCGAGCGATGCCGAAAAAATAAAAGTGTATCGCCAGATAATCGACCATAAATTGTCTGTACGAAAAGTAGAAGAGTTGGCTTCTGCTTTGAAAAGCGAACTGCCCAAAACGAAAAAAAAGAAAAACGAATTGCCGAAATCTGTTTTGAAAATAAAAGATAATTTATCTTTTCATTTTGGCTCGAAGATTAATATTAATAGAGATACCAAAGGAAAAGGTAAGATCGTTATCCCATTTGACAATGATGAACATCTACAAAAAATTATCGACTTATTGGATAGCTAAATCTATACTAATATTACTTGTCGTATTGTCTTCTGCTCCAAGTTTTGCACAAGATTCATTGGCAGTGTATAAGTTAGATTCTGTGCATTCTGCACGTAAATCTGCTATCGTAGCCGCTATAATACCTGGGGGAGGGCATATTTACAATCAAATTTATAAAACTTCTGACATGAAAAATAAACTTTGGTGGAAATTACCAATTGTTTATGGAGGATTAGGAGCAGCAGTTTATTTTACCGTTTTTAATCATCAAGAATATACTTTTTTTCATAACGAGCGATTGAATCGTTTAGATCCTAATTTTGCAACTAATCTCGCCTATTCTGATGGACAATTAAAAACCCTTCAGGAGCAGTATAGAGCATGGAGAGATTATAGTATAATAGCTGGGCTAGGAGTGTATTTGTTGCAGTTGGTAGATGCCAATGTAGAAGGACATTTGATGCATTTTGATATATCAAACGAACTAAGTTTAGATGCACATCCCTCCCTTATGTTTTCGCAAGATAAAAATATGATTTTTGGTGGCGGAATAGTAATTTCATTTAGATAAATAGAGAAACCCAAATTATTTTACTAATTTGGTGCAAAATTAAACTTTCCAATGGAAAAATACGATTTATGTGTAATAGGTGCCGGTCCAGCGGGGTATGCTGCGGCAATGAGAGCAATAGATTTTGGTAAAACAGTTATTCTTATTGAAAAACATAAGGTTGGAGGAGCCGGCTTGTATAATGGAGCGCTTTCTTCAAAAACCATGTGGGAATTGTCTCAAAAGGTAAAAGACGTCAATGAAAGTATCGTTTCTGTAGGTAGAAGAAAGTTTGAAATATCCTGGGAAGAAGTTCAGAAAACAGTTAATGAAGCATTATTTGATCGAAAATTTCAATACTCTTGTCATTTAAAATTACTTGAAGCAGAGTCAATGAATAAAATTTTTAGATACGAAAGGGGGCTTGGAAAATTCATTGACAAAAATACCATAGCCATACAAAAAGATAATGGCAAAGTAAAAACAATTCATGCTGATTTTACGATTATAGCAACAGGAAGCAAACCTCGTAAATTGCCTGATTGTGAAGTGGATGAGAAGATCATCATGACCAGTGATGGTATCCATCATATGGATGATTATCCTAAAAGTTTAGTTATTGTTGGTGCTGGAGTTATTGGATGTGAATATGCAACTATGTTTTCTAATTTTGGAAAAACAAAAGTGTACCTTATAGACAGGGCTGATAAAATTTTGCCATTTGAAGATGACGATATCTCTGATATGGTTGAACAAAACCTAATCGACAAAGGAGTGGTAATTCATCACAAGGCATCCTTAGAACGTCTTGAAATTAAAGATGGAGAAGTCGAATACGAATTATCCTACCCTGATGGACGTAGGGACGTAATTCGAGTAGAAAAAGCAATGCTTTCTATTGGTCGAACTTTGAATAAAGATGGTTTAGACATGGAAGCGGCAGGTGTGGAAATGTCTAAAAGAGGTATTCATATCGGAGATGATGATACGCAAACGAATGTATCCAATATATATGCAGTTGGTGATGCAAGTGGTCATATTGCATTAGTAAATATGGGTGAAATGGAAGGTCGCCATGCGGTGGAGCGTATTTTTGGAAACAAAGAAGACGTGCTATCCTACGATAATGTCAGTACCATTATGTTTTTGCAGCCAGAAGTAGCAGCAGTAGGATTGAATGAAAAGCAATGTTACAAACAAGGCTTGTCTGTAAAAGTTGTTAAAATGAACTATAGCTGTATCGCTAGAGCCATTGCAATGAGAAAAACGCAAGGATTTTTCAAGATTATAGTAACTAACGATGAAAAAATGCAAATTCTCGGGATGCGAGCTATTGGAGAACATGCCTCCTCAGCGATTCAAGCAGTAGCATTATTAATTAAAATGAACAAGGGGATTAAGGAGTTGGCAGATATGGTGCATCCTCACCCTTCTATTATCGAAGGAGTTCAAGAATGTCTCCGAATGCTTCTCGATAAATCCATATTCAAATCTTCTGTTTTTAAAGATAATTTAAAATGTTATAGCTGCGAAGAGGGTGTATGTACACCATTGCAGCGGTTATAGATTGAAATATTGTTTTTATATCATTTTTTGTGTTTTATCAGGGGAATAATTATCTTGAATGTGAGAATAACAATGTTGAATAGTTTTTATTGTTTCTAATTTCGTAGTACTTTAGCAAAAGTTATTTAACACGATGTTATGAAAAAAATAGTAAACCTATTAGCCGTTCTTTTTTTAATTGCTAATATATCCGCACAATCCATACCGCAAGAAATAAATTATCAAGCAGTAGCTCGCAATGCTGATGGAGAATTATTGATAAATAAAACTATAAATGTGACCATTGAGATTTTTGTCAATAGCACTACTTCAACAGCTGTTTATGAAGAAATTCACAATAATGTTCCTACAAATGATTACGGTTTGTTTTATTTCAAAATAGGAACAGGGGCTGTTCTTTCAGGAAGTTTTAATACCATTAACTGGGGAGCATCACAACATTATTTGAATACCATTATAGATGGAGAATCGCTAGGAAGAGTGCCATTGGTTAGTGTGCCCTATGCTTTAGCTTCCTTAAATACGCAGCAGATTCAAGGAATAAATATAGATACAACAGGTATTCAAGCAAATAATATTTTAGTTTTTAATGGCACAAATTGGCAAGTACAAAGTAATTCAGGAGCACAAGGAAACAGTACTTTAATGATTTCTAATGTTGAGCCTGCTGGAACAGCTTGCGCCAATGGTGGTCATAAAATAGAGTACGGTGTAGATGCTAATAATAATGGGACACTTGATTTGCCTATTGAACTTGGTGGTGTATATTTTGTTTGTAATGGATTAAACGGAGTCTCTATAAATTGGCTAGGAATATTTGTAAATCCCCCCCTAGCTCCAAATCCTAACGATGCATATCATAATTCAACGGATGGAAACTCCTATATTTATAATGGAACTACTTGGGGGGGTTGGCTAGTAGTGGAG
>CAMZLL010000009.1 GCA_947311505.1 uncultured Cryomorphaceae bacterium | reverse complement strand
GTTTCCTTTTTATTGGATAAGTAATTAACAATTTCTTGGGGTATAACCTAGAATATGAATGTGGTTACTTGTTTTTTTATTGAAAATTTACAGGAAAATTGCCTATTATTATTGTTGTTGAATAACTAAAGGACAACTCTAAAAACTCCTTCGCATCTCATTTATTATCTTCGTTTTTTGAAAGAAATTAGTTTTTAGAGATGCCCTATAATATTATGAAATCATAAAGCATTCAATCAATTAACTTGCATATATGTATTCTTTTATTTTAAGCTCGTCAATCACTTTTATTCTTCTTTTATCTACTTCGATAAGTTTTTTTGTTTTTAATTGATTCAAACTCCGAGATAGGCTTTCTCTTGATGTTCCGATAATATTGGCTAAGTCTTCCCTGGTTATGTCAACCCCTTTCGTGTTCAAGTCTTTGTTTTCAAACCGTTTTTGCAATACCATTAAAAACAAGGCTAAACGTATGGTTTGTGATTTTTGAGCCAGTACAGCTATTGTATTTGCTAGCACACCAAACTCGTGTGCCATATTGTACAGTAAAGAATCTTTTAGTTTGGGTATTTTTAGTAGTAATTCTTTGAAGTTTTCTTTGCTAATGAAATTTATTTCAACATCTTCAATTGCTTTGCAAGAGTCTTGATAACGTTCGTTAGATAATAACGCATGGTATCCAAATAAATCATTTTTGGTATAGATATAAAAAATCTGTTCATCTTTACCTAAGATAGTCTTGTATTTTTTCACTTTACCAGATACTATTTGATAGATTCCTGTCGGTATTCCATCTTCATAAAATATCCGCTCTCCAGACTGAAAAAAAAGACGTTCTTGAAACTTTTTCATCTGATTTCTTTCCGTCTTTGTAAGCTCGTCAAAAAGTAAATCACTACAAAAATCAAATCGACTTGTAAATTCCATTGTTTAGTTTTTAACAAATGTTAAATAAAAAAATACCAATTGTTTACTGCAAAAGTAATAATTATTTTACATTTGCAATCGTAAGATGAAAAAACAAGTAAAAATAATAATCCATATTACTTTTTTAACATTACTATCCTTGTTGATTAGCAGTAATGTTTACGCAGATGATATGATGCGTGAAGCAGTTGATTTTGAATGTTCTGAAATGGAGGAAGAGCGTGAGGGTGAGGTTGATGTGTTTTTTGATAGGGTAGAAAATGAGTCGATAAGTGGTGGTGGAAGTGATTTGCAAGTAGATGATTACGAGCGTATCTGTACCAAGTTTTATTTTAATACATTTTTATCTAAAAAAGAGAGATCTCAAACTTTTTCTTGTCGTTTTTACAACTTCTTTTTCACTAAGCTTTATTATCTTTATTGTGCTATTGTAGTATATGTGTGATGGTAATTAATAATTCAAATTAACCTATTTCAGGTCAAAATTATTAATTATAAACACATAACCTAACTAGATCATGAGTCAAACATTTGATGAAGAAAAAGTCTTGAATCAACTCAGTCATTTTCTACCAGCCCAAGCTCCTTTAAAGGATTTTGTGCATCACAATACATTACACGCATTTCAAAAGTTAAACTTCTTTGAAGCATTGCGAACTTCTGCCACAATATTCGGAAACAGAACGCTCTTGCCATTGTGCGACTACAAAAAACGGCATACAGCTGGTCTAATATCTGATCAAATAATCGAAGAGGTTATTAGAATTAATAAAGGTGAAAATAAAATAAAACATTGGAAAAATTTGATGTTTTCAATTGAAGAACCCACATTTTTTACGCCTAGGATTGGGAAACTCAGAAAACATTGGCAAACGGATTACAATATAGATATGGACGGTATGGTTCGTCCAAATTTAATTCGACTGATCAATGCATATTTGGATCAAGGTATTGCGTTTGAGGGGTTTCCAGAAGTCGAAACGGGACTTATAAACGCTGTAGTTCACACCCAAGAGCACAGTTATGCTAAACTATTTAGCTCCAAAAAAGCAATCGAATTCTTGCGTAAAGAAGACAAAAAACTTTCCGATTTGCTTTACTTCATAGTAGGTGATGAACGCTATTATGAACAATATCTTATTGACCAACAGTTTACCCATCCAGGAATATCTGGTATGGTTAGCGCCATAGAAAAGAAACCAGATGCTGTATATGCCAAACGCCCAATTACGTTGTTTGATCTCATCTATTTGGAATTACTTTTTGAGTTAGAAGCGTTAGAGTCTGCGGTTAATAAAAATTTTAGACCGCTAGCCATAGGGGTGAAATTTGAGCCGGAAGATATCTTTGCTAGTGTTCCTACTAGTGATTATTGGGAGGTGCTAGAGTTGTGGCACCGATCATTTGAATTGATGTTTCACGACCAGGTTTTAGCAGGAGTAAAATATGCAAACGAACCAAAAGAATCGCCAATAACTTCGCAAGCATTCTTTTGTATAGATGATAGGGAAGAGTCTATTCGTAGAAATATCGAGCAAATATATCCATCGTGTCAGACTTTTGGTACACCCGCTCACTTTAATATAGTAGCGAGGTTCAAACCAGAAAATGCAAAGTTCTCAACGCAGATATGCCCAGGACCTTTTACGCCAACACATCTAATTAAGGAAAAAGATCGGAAACTAAAATTCAAATCAGATATACATTTTCAGAACAAAACACATCAATTTCTAACAGGGTTTATTGTGTCGCAAACCGTTGGCTTTTGGTCAACCATAAAATTGTTCTTCAACATATTTAACCCTACTGAAACGACAGGTCATTACAGTGCTCCAAATGATCACATGGATTATGGATCAAATTTAATTTTTGAAAATTTGAATGGAGAAATGGAAGATGACTTGCAGGTAGGGTTCACACATTCAGAAATGATTAACATAGTGAAAGGAGAACTTTCCAATACCGGGTTGACAAAAGACTTTGCTAAATTGGTGTATTTCTTTGGGCATGGAGGGAGTAGTACTAACAATCCTTATTTTGCAGGGTACAATTGTGGTGCTTGCTCTGGAAGACCAAGTACTGTAAACGCACGTTTGTTTGCCAAGATAGCAAACCGAAACGATGTAAGAAAAGCATTGGCACAAAATGGAATCGAGATTCCAAAGACTACGCATTTTGTTGGAGGGTATCATGATACTACTCAAGATACATTTGTTTATTTTGATGAAGCTGTCATTCCCAAGGAATTGTTTGAAGCACACCAACATAATAAAAATCAATTTGAAGTTGCCTTAGACATGAATGCTAAAGAACGAGCACGTCAGTTTTTATTAATCAACACCAAGCGATCGGCAAAAAAAGTACATGCTAAAGTGAAGAAAAGAGCTTTGTCTTTGTTTGAGCCTAGACCAGAATACAACCATTCAAACAACGCATTATTTATAGTCGGTAATCGGAAAATCACTAAAAATCTATTCTTAGATCAAAGGGCTTTTTTAAATTCTTATGATTATAAATCTGACCCTGATGGAGTATTGTTGACTAACATACTGAACGCAGGCACAGGGGTTTGTGGTGGAATTAATTTAGAATATTTTTTCTCTACTGTAGATAATGAAAAACTAGGAGCGGGTTCTAAACTCCCTCAAAATGTAATAGGGTTGTATGGTGTTGCAAATGGTGTAAAAGGAGACTTACGCCCAGGCTTGCCTTGGCAGATGATAGATGTACATGATCCTGTACGTATTCTAACTATAGTAGAACAAAAGCCAGAAGTAGTTTTGGCTGTATTGAAAGCAAATCCAGCCACCTTTGATTGGTATGATAAGGACTGGATGAAACTCACAGTTTACAATCCATTTGACAAAGAATTGTACATTCTTATGGAAGGTAAATTTATTCCTTATTCTCCTGTGAAAAAGTCGATAGAAACCATCGGAAGCATAGAAGATCTTATCGAATCTTCACATAGTAATTTACCTGTTTATCAACTCAATTAAAAGTCAGAATCATGGAAATTTTATTACCTATATTTTTAGTTGTGCCCCTCCTTGGTTTTTTTATTAGCCTATTGATACCACAACGCAAAGAATTTGGAATCTTCTTATCTATGGCCATTCCAGCAGGGGTGCAAACCGTTTTTGCTATTGGCTTCACTGCTTACTGGGCTACTTCTGTAGGTTCGCCTCTAAATATAAAAGAAATAACACTGTACAGTTCAGAGCATTACAAGTTTTTTATCGATTTGTTTTTTGATGAAGTTACTGCCACTTATTTGATAATGTCAAGCGCACTAACCTTTATGATTGCGGCATTTAGTCGAGGTTATATGCATAAAGATAATGGGTTTAAACGCTATTTTAATACCATGATTCTGTACTTCTTTGGGGTTCAGGTTATTATTTTCTCTGGCAACTTTGAAACCCTGTTTATAGGTTGGGAGTTTTTAGGGCTGTCCTCCTTTTTATTAATTGCCTATTATCGAGACAGGTATTTGCCTGTCAGAAATGGGTTCAAAGTATTTTCAATGTATCGACTAGCGGACATCGGAATTTTATTAGCCATGTGGATGATGCATCATTTATTTCACGAAAATGTGACTTTTTTACAGTTAAGAGATCAAGAATTTGTCTTGTCAAATATTGCTGGTAATGAGTTTCTTGCTGTTTTAATTTCGTTTGCTATCATTTTGGCTGCAAGTGTGAAATCTGCACAGTTTCCATTTTCATCTTGGTTGCCTAGAGCGATGGAGGGACCTACGCCTTCGAGTTCTATTTTTTATGGGTCTATAGCGGTACATATTGGTATTTATTTAATGTTGCGTACCTATCCTTTTTGGCACAATTTGATGTTTGTGAAAGTAAATGTTATTTTACTTGGATTATTTACTGGTTTTGTCTCTAGTGCCATTGCAAAAGTACAGTTTTCTATCAAAGGTCAGATAGCCTATTCATCGTTAGCTCAGATAGGTATTATGATGGTAGAGGTTGCTCTTGGTTTTGAAACCTTAGCGCTCATCCATCTTGCAGGAAATGCATTTTTCCGTTCCTATCAATTGCTAATTAGTCCATCGATTGTAACCTATATGCTTCGTGATCAGTTTTTTAATTTTTTAGCCAGCAAAAAGGCAGATTTTAAACCTTGGCAGTTAAAACTCTACAACACGATGTATGTTTTGGCTTTAAAAGAGTTTTATATGGATAACTACATGTATAAGTATTTGTGGTTTCCATTCAAGCGTTGGGGCGGAAAGCTTGCTGGTTTAAATACGAAGTCTGCTATTGGTATTTTTGCGGTTGTAGGTTCTGGCGCTCTCTATATATTGGCTTTTTATGATTATGACCAACTTAATTTTATAGAGTACATTCCAGATGTGTTTGGTGTCTTTGCATTAGCATTTGTTTTGCGAGCGTTTACCATAAGAAAGCATCCCTTTGGGGCGTGGGTCTTATTGATTCTAAATCACTTCTTGATTGCCTTTTCTGTATCGTTTAACGAACATTTTAATTATATAGAAACCATATATTACCTATCAGGAGTTGTAGAAGCGGGCTTGGCAGGTCTTGTTATTTTATATCTCCTTGCCAAAACAGAAAAATTCAATCTTGATGATTACTACGGGCATGCTATAGAACACAAGGTAAAAGCTTTTTTGTTTTTATTGAGTGCAATTGCTTTGGGCGGCTTCCCGATTACCACCACATTCTTGGGAGAAGATTTGTTATTCTCACACGTGCACATTGAACAACCGTTTTTTATGGTCTTGCTTTCTATCAATTATGTAGTTGCTGGAATAGCGATAATGCGAATATACGCTCGTGTTTTTATGGGGCCAAATCACAAATGGTACAGACCAGAAGCTAGAAGGTCAGCATAGAATTATAAACCTAACAACATAAAGTACACTTTAAATTTAAGAATATGAAAACTACAGAAATACCAAAAACAGGAATTGCAGGGTTGAAAGCCCATTTTAAAGATGATTTAATAGCAGGGTTGGTAGTGTCGTTAATTGCACTTCCATTATGCTTGGGGATAGCAACAGCTTCTGGTGTTCCACCTCTAGCCGGAATTGTTACTGCCATTGTAGGAGGTATATTAGCTTCACGAATTGGCGGTACATTTGTTACCATAAGTGGGCCTGCGGCAGGTCTTATAGTGATTACTCTTGGTGCGGTAGAGAGTATGGGAGCGCCAGGATCTTTCGAAGGTTATCCACATGCGCTAGGGGCAATAGTAATAGGGGGATTGATTATGGCTTTATTCGGAGTGTTAAAAGTTGGAAAAGTTGGTGATTATTTTCCTTCGGCTGCCGTCCATGGTATGCTTGCGGCAATAGGAGTTATTATTATGATAAAGTTATTGTTTCCAGCTTTAGGTGTAGCAAAACCCAAGGGTGAAATCTTAGAAGTAGCCACAGAAATACCCCATGCATTTATGCACCTAAATATATATGCGACTCTAGTTTCAATTGTAGCACTTGCCATCCTGATTATTCATCCGATAATTAAAAGTAAAATAATAAAAGTAATTCCAGCACCAATGTGGGTTTTGATCTTTACCATTCCACTTGCTATGTTTATTGGCGTAGATAATCTTGATATGGTAAACCTTGATGGAGGTTTGTTAGGGGGTGGAGGTCTTAAGTTACCTTCTTTTGAGAAAATAGGAGAGTCTGCTTTTTGGGTAGCAGTTATAGGCGTAGCGTTAGTATCTGCCATAGAAAGTTTGCTTAGTGCCAAAGCTGTTGACAGCTTAGATCCGTATAAACGAACTTCTAATCTGGATAAAGATTTAATTTCGATGGGTGCAGGTTCTTCGTTAGCTGCTGCTCTTGGAGGTTTGCCAATGATTTCTGAAATTGTACGTTCATCTGCTAATGTTAACAATGGTGCAAAAACGCAATGGTCTAATTTAATTCACGGTGTATTCTTATTAATCTATGTGTTGATAGGTGTCTATGTTATAGAGATGATTCCCAATGCGGCTTTAGCAGCTATGCTTGTGTTTACAGGATTCAAACTGGCACACCCAAAAGAGTTTAAACATATGTATCAGATAGGTCTCATGGAACTTGAAATATTTATAATTACCCTTGTGGCTGTTCTTGCTACGGATTTGATTATTGGTATCGTTATCGGTATTTTATTTAAATACATTTTGGTCATTAGTAAGGGGACAAAGTTCAATGAATTGTTCAAATCACATTTAGATATCGAAATAAAAGGAAAAACTAAAATCATACATTTAAAAGGGGCTCAGATTTTTTCCAATTATTTATCATTGAAAAAGAAAATGGATTCGGGAGTTGAAAAATACGATGAAGTGTTGCTAGATTTTACAGACGTTACATTTGTAGATCATACGGTAATAGAACATTTGGAAGATTATGAACGCAATGCAAAATTAGCAGGAAAAGAAGTGCATATACGCAATATAGATTCACTTAATCCATTGTCTGCACATCCATTAGCGGCTAGAGATCGAAATGCAAAAAGAGCATTGCAAAATACGATTACAGATAAGCGTGAAATAAAACTACAAGACTTTGCAAAAACGCATAATTACCTTTATGTAGAAGATTTAGAAGACTTCTCCAACTGGCAGTTTCATCATTTGTCAATTCGAAGAAAAATTGTCTCCATTAAAAATGTATTGAGTTTTAATGAGGGGCGTATCAACTATAATGTTGCAGATATTGTTATTCAAAAAGGTGCAGAAACAACTACCGATATTGATAGTATGACAGTCGTTAAAATTAGTGGCGTTTCTAATCTACCGCATTTTTATTTACACAAAACCTATCTTACAGATCAGATAAAAGAAAGTCTAGGAAATTCTGACATTAATTTTGAAGGACATCCCGAATTTTCTAAAAAATATGTTTTACGTACAGATCAAGATGAAAAATTGGTAAGATCATTCTTTAGAGAAGCGTTACTTTCTCATATCGAAAAAATAGATAATTGTTTTATGAGTAGTAATGGCAAGGATTTAGTAATAAGGTTTGACGAAAAAATAGTAAGGGAATCTGAAATGGAACAACTAATTGACAAGGCCAAAAAAATGGTGGCATTGACATGAGAAAACATATTCTAATTTTTAACTTTATTATACTGTTCATTTTTGTCGCAAATGCACAGAAAAAAACAGATAACCAGTTTAATTCTTGGTGGAGCTACTCTGGAAATCACACGCTGTCAGACAAGTGGGGAGTTCATAGTTTGGTGTCGGTCAGAAGAAACGATTTTGTACAAAATTGGCAGCAATCTCTGGTGCGATTTGGAATGAATTATGGTCTCGCTTCTAACCTTACCCTCACTTTGGGGGGCGATTGGGTGCAAACTTTTCCCTATGGTAAACAACCTATTGCAAAGCGGGTAACAGAGTATCGAACTTTTGAGCAATTTATCTTAAAAAATAAGGTAGGGATATTAAAATTTAAACACCGATATAAATTGGAGCAAAGATACGTCAGTAGCAAACCTGTGAAACATAGATTTAGGTATCGGTTTGTTGCTGCTGTGTCCCTGGGGGGCGAAGATAGTAAATTGTCTCTCACCGTTTTCGATGAGATTTTTATCAATATAGGAGGTGGTGTAACGGGGCAATATTTTAATCAAAATTGGATATATATCGGGTTGAACTATATCGTAAATAAAAAAATGAAAGTAAAACTGGGATATATGAATCAATATCTAATGAAAAGTGACAATGTTCATGTGGAAAGTAATCATACGCTGCAAGTGGGAGTGAGTTATAATCTGGATTTTGCTAAGAGATGAGTCGACTAAGTGACTTTTTGTGACTTATTTTTATTGGTTTACAAATCAAATCGCTATATTTGAAAACTGATTTATATCATTAAAATTTAAAGGTAGTATGTTTTTTATAGATTTTAAACCAAAACAATGAAGTTAATTAGTGTTTTTATATTATGTAGTACCGTTTTACTTCTTTCGTTTGAGTCTATCTCTCATCTTCAGAACGTATATCTTGGCATAGAGCCTGACGCATCAGTTGAGGATTATATTATAGAATTAGGAGAAGAAAAACCTTTGCATTATATCAAAAATCTAAATCAAGATTCTGCTAGAATGGGGTATGAAATGGTCTATTTTGGACAGCTTAAAAACAAAGAAAATAAAAGAATTTCAAAGTTTTTCGTTTGTACCGATTGTCACAATCAAGTAAGAGAGGTAGAAAATTTAGCTAATGCGTCTCCAACAGAAAGAGTCAAGTATGGAATAGAAAAAGATATTCCTTTTTTACCAGCATCAACTTTTTACGGGATGTACAACAAAGAACATTGGTACAACGGAGATTACAAAAGGAAATATGGCGACCTTGTGAAGCCTACATTGGATACCTTAGAAAACGCAATACAACTCTGTGCTGTGCAATGCTCGCAGGGACGGTCATTGGAGAAGTGGGAAATAAGGTCTATTTTGCATTATTATAAATCTATTGAAATAAAAGTAAAAGATCTTTTAATTAATCAAGAAAAACTCAATGCGTTAACAGATAATAGGAGTAAAATAGAGCTTATAAAAAGTAAATACAATCAAATAAATGATGCCACCTTTGGTGACGTTGACCAAAAACAACCATTGGATTATAAAGAAAATTTGAAAAATGGAGCGTATATTTTTAAAAACGGTTGTCTGCATTGTCATAAAAATGGCAAAAATATTACCGCCTTTGAATTTGATGATAATACATTGACTTTTTCATTTTTGGAAGCAAAATTACAAAAGCATCACAATTATTCTGTTCCCTATATCGTAAGAAAAGGTACGTATTCTGTATCAGGGAAGAAACAGTATATGCCACAGTATCCATTGGAGAAAATGGATAATTACCAATTATATGACCTCATTAATTACATAAAATCTCAAACCAAGTAATGAAGATATTTACGCTATTCATATTGACAACATCTATTTTAAATGCATATGCACAAGAGAAAATATGGGACACATTTGAAGGTACACGTGTGTTAAACAATCATTCTACAGATATGCTTTACAAAAAAGACTTAGAATTTATTGTTGCTCACAAATTTGGAGATCTTGCTGGAGCTAATGGAGGGGTGAAAACCTTCTTCGGATTAGATAATAGTTCGGATATTCGAATTGCCTTCGAATATGGGGTTACTAATAATTTGAATATTGGAATAGGTCGAAATAAAGGGGTAAATCAGCAAACTCAAGTTTTAGATGGATATTTGAAATACAGGTTGTTGCAACAAGAAAAAAACGGAAGTGCCATCAGCTTGACCTATGTTAGTTCCCTAGCGGCTCCATATAGAAAAGCAGCAAGCGATTCCACTTCTTCAGCTTTTTACACTAACAATTTACAGCGTTTAATTTTTACAAATCAAATAATCGCAGCACGCAAGGTTAACTCCAAAATGTCGATATTGGTAAACGTAGGGTATAATCATAGAAATCTTGTAGCGTACGATGATGTGAATGGCTTGTTTTTTACTGGCGGAGCTTTACGATATCGATTTACGCAAACGTTTGGTGTGCTGATAGAGTATAACCATCTTTGGAATTTAGCTCCTAATGCCAAACAAACAGATCCACTAGCTATAGGTATAGAAATAATTACCGGGGGGCATAACTTTACTATTGTCTATTCCAACTCTAGAGCGTTAAATGAAAATTTATTTTTACCAAATACCTATTCAAAATGGCTAAACGGAGAGTTTCGTATTGGCTTTAGTATCAATAGACGATTTAAAATTTAAACTATGAAAACATACATCTACTTTCTCGTAGCTACTTTAGTTATTCTTAGCAGTTGCCTTAAAGACAAGGCGGTAGAACCTATAGAAAATACGGTGCAAGATACTTGTGCAGATACGATATCCTTTAGTAGTGAAATTATGCCACTAATTCTGAACCCCTCTTGTAATACAGCTTCATGTCACAATGCTACTGATGCCGCTGCAGGAATTGATCTTACCACATATAGCAATGTGGCGCCAATTTCAGATATATTGCTGAAAACCATGCAGCACGAATCTGGTGTAAGTGCAATGCCAAAAAATCTCCCGATATTACATGATTCAATTGTGGCAAAATTTGAATGTTGGATTAATCAAGGAAAGTTAAATAACTAATAGATATAATTATGAAAAAAAACAGTTCAATCAAAAAAATAGGCATTCTAGCTATGTCAGTTATAGCTCTGAATAGCTATGCTCAAACACCAGGAACTCTATCTTTTGAATATAGTCCGACAGCTCATCCAAACGGATATGATGGTAGTAAAAATACACTTGCTATCTGGATACAAAAAGCAGATGACTCATTTGTGAAAACACGCGTTAGATATTGCTGTGGAGGGAGTACAAATGATCATTTGCCTGTGTGGGCTGTAAACGCAGGTGGATTTGCCTCCTTTGCTAATTTTAATACAGATGTAACTGATGCAACTACTGGAGCAACATTGCCTGATTTTCAATTAAGAAGTATCAATTGGGACGGTACAGATGTTAATGGAAACGTAGTGCCAGATGGCACCTATAAAGTAAGTGTAGAAAGCACTTGGAATCATGGCGCCACAAATCACATAATCAGATCTTTTACTTTTACAAAAGGAACGAGTATAGATAATCAAACACCGGCTAATGACGCTGAATTTAACAATGTTAGCTTGATTTGGACACCTAGTACAACAAATTCGATAGATGAAACAAACACTTCGCTAGAGGTGGTAGCATATCCCAATCCTTCTAATGGAATGTTAAACATAAAATACAACAATGCAACTTCAATAAAGATTGTCAATATGATAGGCGAAGTTATTGTCAATGACAACTTAATAAATGAAAATAACGGTACATATACGGCTGATTTATCTGCATACGCAAATGGGATATATAATATCATTATTTCCAATGGAGACCAAGTTACAACCAAAAAAATAACACTAAATAAGTAAAGACCGTCCGTTGCAGAAGTTCATATCTTGATTAAGATTGAGGAACGCAAAAAATAGGACAAACTCAGAGCGTAGCGAAGACCCAAAGGGCAAATCTCTTCTTTTTTTTTAGTCTTTATATAATGAATTGAAAACAAAAAAAGAGGGGATTTGGTTTGGCGGATTTATTTACTGACGATTGAGGAGAAATATCGTTTAATTCTAGTCGTAAATCTCAATAACTTCGTTATATCTCCTTTCCATAAAGAGTAAATAGAAGTCTATTAAAATCCAATGCATTCAAGTGAAAACCCCCCTTCAATTCTACTTTTTGCCCAATTTTCGAAGATAAATAATCAACATCAAAATTGATTAACTCTATCATTTCTTCTGACTTCCATGCTAATCCATAACCAGCTCCTTCTGAACCTAATTTACGTAATACAAACACCCCTCCTCCTACATCACCTAATTCCTCTACAATACCGTTTACAGAAATTTCTTTACCATTATATTTTGTTATACAATCATTAAACACCGGAACAGAGGCAATGTTTTGCCCTGAATCAACAAGAGAATCCTTGAAATTAAGCCCTTGTAAATCAACCCATTTAAAGCCTGTGTTAATTTTATTCGTACAACTATATAATAAATTGGTGAATATAAAAATGATAATAAAATATTTCATGATTCTTTTTAAAGTATTTACTAAAATTTAGTTCAATCTAAAAATCTACTAGGGAGTAGAGAATTCACTCTGTGAAATTTTTAATCTTCTTTGTTCAGATTCTATTGAGTAAAATGAAGCGTTATATTTCTTTATATACTGCCCCCATCCTTCATCACTTTTTGGGAGGGGCACATCCGCTCTACTAGCATCAGTAAAATAAATAATGTTATTATCAAATTCAGAATAGGAACTATATCGCGGATGCGTCACAGGATCAATACTCAACCATCTTCCTAACCTAGGGTCATGCATTCTATACTTGTAATTCACACTATTCCCTTTCCCTTTTATCTCATCATCCTTCTCCATTCCATTGTGGCCGTAGCGATAGCTAATATTACCAGCCTCCCCAAATCTCCCAGGCATTAACATGCCGTATGGGTAGTACT
>CAMZLL010000008.1 GCA_947311505.1 uncultured Cryomorphaceae bacterium | reverse complement strand
TTCAACTTCTTTTTCAGTTGCAATTTCGCTAATAGTTACGATACATTTTTTAGAATTGGCATCTATAATTTTTCCAATGCCTTTTTGACCTTTACCGTTAATAATCGACACCTTTTTCCCTACTTTAGACCGCATCACTTTCACTGCGTGGTTTGATTCAACCTTATCTAAAATTATTTGAGAGATTATTAACGGTAAAGGTCAAAAAGGCATTGGAAAAATTATAGATGCCAATTCTAAAAAATGTATCGTAACTATTAGCGAAATTGCAACTGAAAAAGAAGTTGAATCAAAAATAGTAGTAGCCATTGCACCTACCAAAAGCAATGATAGAATGGCTGTTTTTTTGGAAAAGGCTACCGAAATTGGAGTTGACGAAATAGTACCTCTATTATGCACCAATAATGAACGTTCTAAAATAAACATTGAACGTTGGAGCCGAGTTGTACTTGCGGCAACAAAACAATCCGAACGATTTTGGATGCCTACTATTAGTGAACCTTTAAAATTATCTGAATTGGTTGGACGAGAGTTTGAAGGGAATAAATTAATTGCTTATTGCGAGGAAAAACCCGAGCAATCTATTTTGGAATTGGCAAAACCGGAACAGTCAACCATTATACTCATCGGTCCTGAAGGCGACTTCACCAATAAAGAAGTTGAAAATGCAGAAAAGAATGGCTTTATGCGGTGCAACCTTGGCAAAAATAGGTTAAGAACCGAAACTGCTGGATTAGTTGCAGTTACTTTACTGAAAAGTAGGATTTGACACCTTATTTTTACCCAATCATTTCATATCCCTTCAACTTCGTTTCTTTCTTGGTGTCCAGCCATATAAAAGTAGAAGCCAGCAGCGAAAGCACCACATACCCCATAAAGAAATTCATACCAAGCAACGCTGTGGAAGAGGTTTCTATCCCCACATTCATATTGTGAAACGATAAAAACGCAAGGAAAGTAGCAGCAACAAAAACATCTGCCATACTCCATTTTCCAAGGACGCTAAGCACCATCAAAAAACCTTTTTTAGTTCTGAAATAGGGAAAGTAAATCAACAGAAAAGAAAGTATCATTTTTAGAATCGGAATAAAGACCGAAAAAGAAAGTATAGCCCAAGCTACCGCATAGTTTTTGTCTTTAAAAAGCAATTCAATGATAGATTTTATAGATTTACTTTGATAGTAGTAGTACATTTTACCTTCAAAAACAATCGTATGGTCGTACTCATAGCCGTCTAACCATTCTGCAATATTTTGTTTTGGTATTTCTATTTCATAGCCCATATAATTCGAAAGCTCTTCCAAGTATTCAGTTCCAGCATCTACATATTCATCTGCTGTTTCAGACATTTTATCAAACTTAATAACCAGTGGTATTTCTAGATTTTCACTATACGCATGTATTTCCAACATTGGCGTATAAATTCCAATAATTAAGTAAACAATAGATGCTGTTAATAAGCTGCCGCCCAATGCTAAGATTAATTTATTACCTCCCGCATATACGATAATAGTAAGGAGCAACAATACAAAAAATAAGTAAAGTAAATATTGTCCATTTCTTTCTACTTCTTGGTAGCTTTCTTTGGCAAGTACATATGCATGCTCAGAAGCCAATAGTTTCTTTTGCCAAACGGTATCTTCTATAGAAGAAATAACTTTTCCCACAACTAGAAGCTTCCATTCCTCAGGGTTGAGTAAACGGTCTTGAAATTTTAAAACCTTTACATGCTCGTGCATATACTGATTGTAATCGTTTCCTTTTTCAATTAGTTTGTCAACGAAAATCAAGCTCACAGCCAAGAATACGATATTCAATACTCCAAGTATCCACAATTTTGATGTTTTCATAATTTAATTTTTATTTGGGCGTTCCGATAAATCGGACGGGCTATCCGTTTGTAGTTTTTTCTTTACGGCAAGATAGACTAACATTAAAAGGAGCTTCTAAAGTCGCTCTTTTCCTGCAAGTCTATCTAAGCAGTAAATAAAAAAGCTACCACTCCTATCCCTAACGCAAGTTAAGACCGAAACAAAACCATAATCTATGCCTGAGGTTCCATGCTGATCCTGTCGAAGTACCCTCGAAGGCGGAGCCAAATCATAAACTTTATCATTCTAGTTAAGTATTATATATTCAAAATCTTAAAATTCAAGTTAGTTTTTAATACGGTAAAACGTTTTACTTATACAATATACTTGTATTATTTAAAATAGGTTTTATCTTTAACAAGTTTTAGGAAAAGAAAATCAACATTGATGAATTACATTGACAAATTAAAAGACCTAATAGGCGAACAGTATGTTTTTACTTCAGAAGAAGTTCGAAATGACTATGGTAGCGATCATACAGAAGATTTTTCTTTCCCTCCTGATGTGTTGGTAAAACCTGCTGATACAAAAGAAATCAGTGCTATTCTTAAATTGGCAAACGAATTAAAGATACCTGTAACTCCGATAGGAGCTCTCACTGGTTTGAGTGGAGGAGCATTGTCGGTGTTCGGAGGAATAGGCTTATCTACCGAACGACTCAATAAAATCTTAAAAATCGACACCAATAATATGCAAGTTACCACCGAACCTGCAGTTGTTACTCAAGTGTTGCAAGAAGAAGTAGCTAAATTGGGATTGTACTACGCACCCGATCCTGCAAGTAGAGGTACATGCAGTATAGGGGGGAATTTAGCAGAAAATTCTGGAGGGCCTCGTGCCGTTAAGTATGGAGTAACTAAAGATTTTGTACTCAATTTAGAAGTTGTACTTCCTAATGGAGAAATTATTTGGACAGGAGCTAATACCCTAAAAAATAGCACAGGCTATAATATCACACAGTTACTAGTAGGAAGTGAAGGCACATTGGGAATCATCACAAAGGCAGTTTTGAAATTAATTCCATTACCAAAGCATAATTTATTGATGCTCGTACCATTTACCTCTCCATTTAAAGCCTGTGAAGCAGTAGCCTCAATATTTAATGCTGGAGTTACGCCTTCTGCCTTGGAGTTTATGGAGCGAGACGCTATCGACTGGACGATGGCTTTTGTAGATAATCCACCGCAAATCAATTTAAAACCCGAGCACAAAGCACATTTACTTATCGAAGTAGATGGAAACAATCTTGAAGTTTTGTACAGTGATTGCGAAGTTATAGCAGATGTCGTGGCAAATCACGAAGCAGACGATGTGCTTTTTGCAGATACAGAAGCTCAAAAAGAAGCTCTTTGGTTTCTTCGAAGAAGAGTAGGTGAGGCTGTAAAAGCAAACTCTGTTTACAAAGAAGAAGATACCGTAGTGCCAAGATATGAGTTGCCCAAATTGTTGGAGGGCGTAAAAGAAATTGGTAAAAAATATGGATTTCAATCCGTATGTTATGGACACGCTGGTGACGGCAATTTGCATATAAACATCATAAAAGCAGATATGACTGATCAAGCTTGGAATGAAGAATTAACAAAAGGAATACGAGAATTGTTTGAACTTACTGTTCGTTTGGGGGGAACTATTTCTGGGGAGCACGGAATAGGTCTAGTACAGAAACCCTATTTGGATATCGCATTTTCTGAAGTGGAGCTAAATTTAATGAAAAGTATTAAAACCGTTTTTGACCCAAATAATATTTTGAATCCGAATAAAATATTTAAGTAACATGAAATTGAAAAATAGTAAAATAGCTATAGCAATAGCATCAGGAATGATGTTTACACAATGTAACTCAGAGCAAGTTCAAAAAACAGAAAGTGATGCAACTGATACACTAGTAGAAGAAAAAACGGAAATAGAAACACCTATAGATGAGGAAGAAGTCGTTAATGATTTTAATATTTACCCCTACCAGATTGGGGAACGCAGAATAGCAATTTGTCCATTGCCAGGGAAAGTTGACTTTATTCACGATGTAGAAATGATTAAAGGAGAAGGATACACTAAAATGGTAACATTGGTCAGTGATGACGAGTTAAACGAACGAGGATTAACGGATTATATTGAATTTATGGGAGATAATGGTATTGAGATATTCCATTCGCCAATAATTGATTATGGTTTGCCTCGAAAATCACAAGTAGATTCCATTATTAAATTTATAGAAACAAGTCATGAAAATGGTGAAGATGTGCTTGTTCATTGCTGGGGAGGAAATGGTCGAAGTGGTACAGTATTGGGGTGTTATGCTAGCGCTATCTTACACGAAGAATATCCTATTAAATATGTTAGAAGCGTTCGTGAACACGCTATAGAAACTGAAGAGCAAGAAAAGTTTGTATTGGAGTATGGCAAGGAATCAAACTAATGAGCGAATTCTCTCAATTGTCTATTGGTTAATGATATTAGCAATGGCTAAGAAGTGTAGAGTCCGATTTCATATTGTATATTTTCTCTAGCCTGTGTTTCAAAGTTGTCTTTGAAATAATCGGTTTTGTAGATGCTTTTCATATCAAGAAAACTTTCTAAGACTTTTTTTCTACTGGGATTGTAAAGTAAGTTTGGATACATCTTATATTCTTTTCTTACTTGCTTTAGATATTGAATGTATTTTTTTTGTGGAAAGCCTAAAATGGACAGGTCAGCGTCTGTGAATATATTTATATCCTTTATTTCACTAACAGAATGACCCTTTGTGGCAAGAATAATAGCGGTACAGTTCGATATTCGTTCAGTGGAAATTCCTAGCGTTTGAAGTGTTTTTTCTGCACATAAAGCGCTTTTTTGCTCATTATCTTGTTTATGAACTTTATATATGTAATCATGATAGAATAACGCAAAAAGCACCATGTCCCAATCTTCTATTTCGTTTTTTACGCTACTGAGTTGTTGGTAAATGGTATCTATATGAGAAAGATTGTGGTAATACCTATTTTTCTGTGAATAGGCTTTCGAAATTTTCGACCATAGCGTTCTTATTTCCTGCAATGGTATTATTAGATTCTCATCTTTAGCGTACTTAGAAATTAATTCTGTAAATATGTTTGCTAAATGGTTCAAGGATTGTCGTAGTAGGTGTTACTTTTGTTTCCTGCACCTTGTGAGTCAAGACCTTGGTTTTGACCAAGAGCTACTTGCGTTTTCCAGTTGGGGTTATAAAACTCACCTCTCAAGTCGCTATGAAGCAATTGAAATTCGTTGGGAATGGCGCCCTTTGGATTGGCAAAAACGAAACGAATGTTGTTGTATTGCCCCACCTTATAATAATGCCAGATTTTGTGAGGTCTATAATTGCCTTCATGCGTAAGGTCATGTATGGTGTTGGGTTTGCCATATTTCAAATACGTTCTACCACGGTCTGTTTCGTATCCATCTTTCACAGTTGTTCTGAACAGCTTATCTACTAGATCTACTTGTTTCTTGTATTCCATCCAAGCATTTTCAGGATATTGAGTATCTTTATTGTACCAAAAACTATAGATAAATTGTCGTTTTAAAGAATCCGAAAACTTAGGTACTTTATGCTCTATTAATCGAGAGTCATAACTATCAACTATAGGTAGCAAACAGTTGATGTTATCATCCAAATCTTCACTCAGCATATCTTCTACAAATGTGTTTTTAAAGTTAACATCCTTAAGGTATTTTGGATCGGTATTTGACCTACTATTGTATCTAGAAAAAGGAATTCTTTTTTCAGCAATCACTTTATTTTCTCTATCTTTTACCTGAGCTACCAAGTGGTATGAACCCGTAGGAAGCGATCTTATATCAAAAGCGTTCAGAACCGGAATAATTTCTTGTGCCGTTTGTTTTTTAGTTTTGCTAAAGTTACCCGCTACTGATTTTGTCTTGGTGTTTTCAATAAAATGCGTCAAAATAAACCTGCCGTCAGCACCAAACTGATCGATACTGTGGTACACTTCAAAATAATAAGCGATTTTTAAAAAATCTTGATTTAAAAAATCAGAAACAAGAGGCACTAAATCATATCCTGATTTGGATAACACATTCTCTTGATTCGTTTTGGAAAACGAACTTACCAATTGTATGTCAGAGAACTCACATTGAAACTTAGAAAAACGAGGTTTCACTTCTAAGGAAATCGACTGCGCTTCGGTCTGTGTGTCAAGCAAATCATTAAACGTAATCTCAATCGTATAGGTTTGATTGTTTACCAAGTCGTATCTTTTTACGTCAAGGAGGTTATCAAATATCTGACTAGAATCTTCTTCTGGATTGATCAAAATAAATTTATCATAAGCAAGGATAGAATCATTTGATTTTAATAGTTGAAGAATTTCTATTTGGCATTTGCCTACGCCATTTTCATTTTTTTTATAATGTATAGAATTGGCAAGAACCTCCATATAGACTTCCACATACGGGTTGGAGACCGTATTAAATGTTTTATGATCGACATAAGCTGTTATTTGCCCATAAAAAGAATCCGCCAATAGGAAGATTGCAAATAGGGAAACAAATATTTTATTTAGAATGTTCATAATTTTTACCGTTTTATTTATAAGCCTTGGGCTTTTAAGAACGCTCCATTTTAGAGGAGAACTCACTTTGTTTATTTTCTTTTAAATAATGTATATACGTATGCTCTAGTGTCTTTTGATGGAGTTATGTATGTATAGTCAAACGATTCAATCAATTCAAATTCAATGCCTAGTTTTTCTTGTATCTTATTCGCATCATACTGTTGTACTGGCAAGCCACTACATTTGCTAGCTCCATTAAAATTAAAGGTTGCAATAATCACAAACCCATTCGTTTTTACGAGTTTCTTCAATAGATTAAAATAGGAAACTTGATCTTCTGCATTATTAAAGAAATGCAAAACCGCCCTATCATGCCACAAATCAATCTTGTCAAGTTTATTCAGTACTGTTGAGTGGGTCAAATCGTCCACAATCCATTTGATATGTTCGCTTTGATTACCCAGACATTTTCTCAACTTCCCTAGTGCAGTATCACTAATATCGTTTACTATTATATTATTAAATTCCCGGCTAATCAATTCATCCACAAGGGTAGTAGCACCCGCCCCGACATTTAGTATAGTAGCATTATTATTAATTCCACTTTTTTCAATCAACCGTAGCGAAGGTAGGGGAGTTTCTTCAAACCAACCAAGCTTATCTATCGAAGTGTTTTCATAAGTATTGTCCCAATGAGCTTTATAATCAGTAGTTTCCACCTCCGAATTGCAACAAGATTTTTTAGCATTTATTTCACAGGATATTGATTCCGTTTTCTTATCACTCATATTTTTGATTCTTATTTTATTATGATGCACACTATTCTATAACAAAAATATCAAAAAATACCTAACATCCCCTCCAAACATGAATTAACGGTACAAATATTGTGTTTTTCGGTATATATTATTTACCTTTTGACTCTATTAAGATGAAAACGACTCTACTCATAGCATTGATAATGTCATTTAGTTTACAAACGAAGGCTCAAATTCAAGAGCCCATTCCCATGGTTGTAAATGGAGATTCTATCGCAAATTTTCTTCTTGGAGATGCTACAATCACCGTTAAAGCAAAGAAAAGCCTTGAATATGAACGAGCAAAATATTACACCCTACGAGTATATGACTATGCAATGATAGCATCTGCAATGCTCAACGAATTTCAGGACTCTTTGGCACATATCACCAAGAGAAAAGATAAGAATAAATACCTAAAAGAGGTAAATAAATATTTGAAAGATGAATTTGGCGATGAGATAGCCAACATGTCCATTATGAATGGTAAGCATCTGATGAAAATAATCCACAAAGAAACAGGTCTAACGGCTTATGAAATTATAGGGACTTATAGAGGAGGATTGAAAGCTACCTGGTGGCAAGGAGCTGTAAAATTATTTGGCACCACACTCAAGTACGAATACGATCCTCTTGGCGAAGATAAATACATCGCAGCAGTCATTAGAGACATAGAATCAGGAGAATTAACCCCCCGAAAGAGGGTTGCAAAAACCGAAAAAGCAAAACAATCGATATCTAAAAAAGAAAAACGCAAACACAAACGCAAGCAAAAACGAGTGCAGCGAGCAGCACGAAAAAAGAAGAACTAATTTCGCTGCATTCTTTTGAGTATTCAGCTGGGTGTACAATCCCATATCCATTCCGAAGCTGTTGCAGAAGATGATTAAAATAGAGGTTTGCCAATAGTAAACGCCTAATCAGTTAATGGTAAAACGGTCGTATTCTCATTGTTTGGGCGTGCCCCTGCGGGTCGGGCTATCCACTATATCTCCCAAAGCTCCAAAAAGCTTTGGGAGGATGCCGTTCCTATCCCTCACGCAAAATAAAATACAACATTTAGCGATGATGTGAGTTTTTTTTTCTGATTTCAACTACTGTTTATACACTCGAATAAGTACCTTTGATATTGGTATGAAACTGACACAAAACGATAAAAATAGATACAGTAGGCATTTACTTCTTGATGAGGTGGGCGAGCAAGGGCAAGAAAAACTAAAACAAGCCAAAGTATTGGTAATTGGTGCAGGTGGCTTGGGCTGTCCCGTATTGATGTATTTGTGTGCAGCAGGCGTAGGCAATTTAGCAATCATTGATTTTGATGTTGTAGATGAAACCAATTTGCAGCGACAAGTATTGTTTGATACTCATGATATTGGCAAAAGCAAAGCCCTTACCGCTCAAAAGAAATTATCTATTCAGAATCCATTAATTCAGATTACAGCATATAATGAAAAGTTGACCAACAAAAATGCACTGGATTTATTCTCCAAGTATGATATCATCATAGACGGAAGTGATAATTTCTCGACACGTTATATGGTCAATGATGCGTGTATGCTTACCAATAAACCTCTTGTATATGGAGCTATACATAGGTTTGAAGGACAAGTTTCCGTTTTTAATTATAATGACGGACCTAATTATCGTTGTCTATTCCCAGAGCCTCCTAGCCCTGATGCACCTTCTGTGTCATGTGCAGATGTAGGAGTATTAGGAGTATTGCCAGGTATTATAGGAGCTCAACAAGCCAATGAAGCTATCAAGATAATATTAGGCATAGGCGATGTGTTAGCTGGTACGCTACTGATATACAATGCTTTGCATAGTTCATATCTAAGGTTGAAGATTGTGAAAGCCTTTCATCTCAACGATTTAGAAATGACTTTATCTAATGATTTTATACATTTTGATTATTCTTTTTCTTGCGCAAACAATCCGTTAAGCGAAATCTCAAAACAAGAATTTGTAGCTTTGCCTAGCTCTACCTTGGTATTAGATGTAAGAGAAAGCTGGGAGCAGCCACAAGTGAAGAACAAAGAGCTGATGAACTTCCCACTCGATGATCTAGAAGATTTTGTAGAGGACATTCCTAAAGATAAACCAGTATATGTCGTTTGTCAACGAGGTGCAAGGAGTCAAGCGGCTATAGACTATCTGAAAAAAACGTATGGCTTTTCTAATCTTATCAATGTAAAAAATGGAATGTTAGGGTAAGTAGCAATTAACAATTAATAATTTACAATTTACAATTAACGGAGATATGTTTGATAAAAAGAAAATAAAAAATGTATTTGTAGAAGGAGCAATTTCTCCAGAAAAAATAGCAACATCTATAGCGCATCATCAAGTTAAAACCAATATAGGTGCTCACGATATATTTTTGGGGCAAGTAAGAGCAGATATTATTAACGAAAAAGAAGTGGTAGCGATGGAGTATTCTGCGCATGTAGAAATGGCCAATCATGAGTTTTATAAAATTAGAGAAATGGCTTTTTCTAAGTTTAACTTATCATGTATGCACATCTACCATAGCATAGGGAAAGTTAATGCAGGTGAGATTTGCTTGTTTGTTTTTACATCTTCTGCACATAGAAAAGACGCAATGGATGCATGTCGTTTTTTGGTAGAAGAAATAAAAGTAAAAGTACCTATTTTTGGAAAAGAGCTTTTTGCAGATGAGTCACACGTTTGGAAAGTAAACAAGTAGCGTTTTTTATTTGCGTGAAGGATAGGAGTGGCATCCTCCGATTTTTTTTTAAAAAATCGGAGATATAACGGATAGCCTGACCCGAAGGGACACGCCCAAAACATTTGAAAAATACGCTTGACCTATACCAAAAGTTTAGTGTAATATTGCAAGCTATGAATTATATAGGTTCTAAATTTAAGTTAAGAGATTTTTTGTTGGAAACCATTCAGCAGGTGGTAGGCGAGGATTTGTCAGGGCTGGTTTTTTGCGATTTGTTTGCGGGTACAGGTCAGGTAGGTCGTTATTTTAAGCCTTTGGTAAAGCGTGTAATTGCCAATGATTTAGAGTATTATAGCTATGTGTTGAATCGGCATTATATAGGTAATAATAATCTAAAGCGTGCAGAAGAATTAATTGAAAGATTGAATAAAGTTGCTCCAAAAGTGGGATTAATCTCAATCAATTATTGTAAGACAAAAACCTGCGAACGCAATTATTTTAAGCCAGAAAATGGAAATAAAATTGATGGAATGCGGCAAGCTATCGAAGATTGGCATACACAAGGAGACCTAACCAAAGATGAATACTATTATTTGTTGACCCTGCTGATAGAGGGAGCAGATAAGGTTGCCAATACGGCATCTGTTTACGGAGCATATCTGAAACACATAAAAAAAACAGCACAAAAAGATTTGTTAATAAGACCGATAGAAGTGATTGGGAGTTTGACCAATCATCAGGTATTTAATAAAAATAGTAACGAATTAATAACTGAAATAACAGGCGATATATTGTATCTAGATCCTCCATATAATCACAGGCAGTATGGGGCAAATTACCATATGCTCAATATTATAGCTAGGCAAAAAGCAGAGAATATAAGAGGTGTTACAGGGATGATTGATTATAATAAGTCTGCTTACAGTCGCAAAAATGAAGTTGCAGCGGCTTTTGAGGAATTGATAGCGCAAAGTAAGTTTAAGTACATTTTTCTGTCTTACAACAACGAAGGATTAATGTCTCCTGAGGTTATCCAGTCGATTATGTCCAAATATGGACGATACGATGTGGCTAAAAAAGAATACAACAGATTCCGAGCCGACAAAAAAACAAATAGAAACCACAAAGCAGATTTTACGTATGAATATCTTCATATCTTAGAAAAATAAAATGAGTGCTTGGAATTCATATATCAAGGGTTTTAAAATTTATCTTCAGTTAGAACGCTCTCTGGCGGATAATTCAGTTGTTGCCTATATGGCGGATGTGGATAAGTTTGAACGTTATTTCACACAAATATTTGAGCCAAAAAAAGAGTTAAAAGAAATAGAATATCAAGATTTGCAAACTTTTATAGCTTGGATTGTAGATATCGGTATGGGAGCGAGAAGTCAGGCTCGAATTGTATCTGGGGTAAAGACTTTTTATAAGTATCTAATGCTCGAAGGAGTTGTGAGTGTCAACGCAAGTGAACTGCTAGAAACGCCAAAACTACCTAAAAAACTACCCGATACGCTGTCCATAGAGGATATTGATGCTATCATAGACGCAATAGATAGAAGTACGCCAGAGGGAGAACGAAATGTAGCAATTATAGAAATGCTTTATGGTTGCGGACTTCGAGTTACGGAGTTGGTAGAACTCAAATTGAGCGAAATCTATTGGGATGATTATTTTATCAGAGTAATCGGAAAAGGGAATAAGCAACGCATTGTCCCATTTAACCAACATTTGGAAAAACATCTGAAATGCTATATCAATGAAATTCGAGCACATTTGCCAACGATTCATTTTGAATACGAGGATATACTATTTCTAAATAGGCGAGGCAAGCAACTGACACGAGTAATGATTTTTACGATAGTGAAAAAGTATGCCGAAAAAGCAGGTCTCCGTAAAAAAATATCACCACATACTTTTAGGCATTCCTTTGCAACTCATCTGATAGAGAATGGAGCAGATCTTCGTGCTGTACAAGAAATGCTAGGTCATGAAAGTATCACGACTACAGAAATCTACACGCATCTAGATCGTAAATTCCTAAAAGAGACCTTAGAATTGTATCATCCCATGAATAAATAGAGGTGTTTCCAATTAGACACTTGTTATATTTTTCGTACCTTTGAAAGATGCGGATAATGTGTTTATTTTTCTTTTTTTTAGCAAACTTAATTAATGGGTTTGGGCAAGATAGAATTATCATCAATGCCGATAAAAAGATATTGAATACCTCTATTTCCAATTCGTTTTCCTATTATATAGATACTGATAATTATTTTGATTTGAATGATAGTAGTTCTTTTGGGGCTATTTTGAAAGAGCATTATCCGATTAAGAATCAAATTGAAAACTTAGATTTTACTACGAATACGTATTGGATTCATTTTACACTATCCAATCAAAGCTCTAAAAGTTTAGACTTGGTATTTCAGACTGCTAGACCAATAACCAATGAAGTAACACTTTATGAACGCAAGAGTATTGGTTTTGATACTTTAAAATCTGGTGATGCGATTCGTTTTGAAGAAAAGAATATTCACAAAAGTGAAAGTTTGTTTTCCATTCATTTAGGCGATAAAGCGGATAAAGAATATTGGTTGAAACTATCGTCTGATGGTGAAATTATCAGTTTGCCAATGATTTTTTGGGAAAAAGAAGTCTTTGAGAAAGAAAGTCAAAAGACCTTGTTTTTTGGAGGAATGTTTTACGGAGTCTTTTTCTTTGTCCTACTTATTTACCTAACGTTCTATGTTTTTCTAAAAGACAGATCCTTTTTGTTGTATGTTTTTTATGTGCTTTTTTCGGGAATGTTACAGTTTTCATTAGATGGATATTTTCACCAATATATTTTTACTTCGGGAGGCTATTGGACGCAACATATCGTATTGTTTTCTGCTGGATTGACCGTTGTCTTATTGCTCCAATATGCTAGAAGCTACCTGCAACTTGCTACTACATTTAATAAATTAAATAAGATTACCAACAGGTTTGCGTTATTGGTATTATTAACCACGTTGTTGTCTTTGATTCCTGGGGTTACGTATGTCGTTTCTTACCCCTTAATCAACGGGTTTAGTCTATTGTCATTGATTTATATTATGGGAATAGCCATTTATATACAACGTAAGACAGGAAAGTTGAATCCTCTTTTTGTAATAGGAATAGGTGTTTTAATACTCGGAGCTTTACTTTTTATATTGGGTAACTTTAGTGTTATTAATCAACCTGCTATTACACAAGTTGCTTTGAAATGGGGAACGCTCATAGAGATTATCTGTTTGTCCATCTTAATGGCAGGGAAATATAAAACATTGCAAGAAGAAAAAGAACAAGCCCAAAAAAAGTTAGTGGATGAATTAGAAGGTATCAATGAAAAACTAGAGGCTCAAGTAGCGGAACGAACTGCGGAAATTCAAGAGCAAAAAGCCGAATTAGAAGAGAAAAATTCGGATATTATGGCAAGCATTAAATATGCAGAGCGTATTCAAAGAGCTATACTCCCGAGCAAAGCTAAGTTTATGAGCTTGCTTCCCAACTCGTTTGTCTTATTCAAACCTCGAGACATTGTATCGGGAGATTTCTACTGGTTAGAAGAATTAAACACTTCAAAAGGAAATAAAAATAACTTGATTGTCTATGCTACGGCAGATTGTACAGGACACGGAGTGCCTGGAGCCTTTGTGAGTATTGTTGGAGATAGTTTTTTGAGCTTGTCCAAAACCGAAAAAACGGTAAACACAACGGGAGAAGCTTTGGACTTTTTGAATGCTGGTATATATAAAACGTTTAATTCTCAATTTTCGGAGCAAACCATCCGAGATGGAATGGATATAGCATTGTGTGCAATAGATTTTGAAAATATGCTACTGTCTTTTTCTGGTGCAAAAAACCCTGTCTATATCGTGAGAAAAGGAGAACTTCACGAATTGAAAGGAGATAAGCGACCGATAGGGTTTATTGACGAAAATGACACCGAAAAATTCATAACACAGCATTTTAATTTGGAAAAGGACGATGTTATTTATACCTTTAGTGACGGATATGCAGATCAGTTTGGCGGACCAAGGGGAAAGAAGTTTATGTACAAACGAATGAAAGATATATTGCTCCATAATTATATGCTCCCAATGGAAAAACAAAAAGAACTCTTAGAAGAAGCTTTTTTAGCTTGGAAAGGTGCGGAAGAGCAACTTGATGATGTTTTGCTGATAGGAGTACGAGTTTAATTTTAAGATAAATAAATGAAAATTAAAAGTTTAATAATAGCATTTGGGTTGTCCTTGTTCACAATATGTGGATGGGCAAATTCCGATTCTTTAGTAGTGGGAAACCACGCCAATTGTAGCGGTACTACTTGGGGGTTTTATGGTCACAAGCGCATCAATCGTATGGCTGTTTTTACATTGCCTCCAGAAATATTTACCTTTTACAAAAGTCATATAGAGTTTTTGACCGATCATGCCGTAGATCCTGATAAGCGCAGGTATGCGGTAAAAGGCGAAGCCGAACATCATTTTATAGATATCGATCATTATGCTACTCCTGGTGAAGACCCATTTGAAGTAATGCCAAAAAAATGGAAAGATGCAGTAGCTAAATACACCGAAGATACATTGAATGCTTATGGAGTTGTGCCTTGGCATTTGCAAACAATGATGTTTCGATTAACCAAAGCGTTTAAGGAAAAAAACTTAAATAAAGTATTGCGCTTATCATCCGATTTGGGACATTACATTGGAGATGCACATGTGCCATTGCACACCACAGAAAACTATAACGGAGGAATGACCAACCAAAAAGGAATACACGGTTTTTGGGAATCTCGTGTGCCTGAATTGTTTGCCGAAGATTATGATTACCTTGTAGGTACAGCAGTTTATATTGCTGATCCGCTAGAAGAAGCGTGGAACATAGTGAAAGGAAGTCATTATGCTTTAGATTCCGTATTTCGATTTGAAAAAGAACTAACCGAAGAGTTCCCTGAGGATGAAAAATATACTATCGAACACAGAGGAGCTGTAGTGATGAAGGTGTATAGTGAAGAATTTTCTGCTGAATATGCAAAACGCTTAAATGGAATGCAGGAACGAAGAATGAGATCATCAATATTGTTAGTAGGGTGCTTTTGGTACACCGCCTGGGTAAATGCAGGGCAGCCAGACTTGTCCGATTTTAAGGAGGATAACTCAGATGATTTCAAAAAAGAAATGGAGGAAAATGATAAGTTTTTTAAAATGGGGAAAATTTTTGGTAGAGAGCATTAATCTCTTACCCCATTAAAAACATACTCCACGATATTTGCACCCATTTGTAGTGCTTTTTCTCTTGCTTCTTTGCTGTCGTTGTGCACTTCTGCATCTTCCCAACCATCGCCCAGGTCGCATTCATAATCGTAGAAACAAACCAAACGCCCTTCGTATATCAATCCAAATCCCTGAGGAGCTTTCTTGTCATGTTCATGTATTTTGGGAAGTCCTTTTTTGAAATTGAAAGTCTGATGATATATCTCATGGTCAAAGGGTAGTTCGATAAATTCTAATTCTGGAAAAACTTTCTTCATTTCACTACGGATAAATTTATCCATACCATAATTATCTGAAATGTGTAAGAATCCCCCAGCAATAAGATATGTTCTTAGGTTTTGAGCTTCTCCATTATTAAATACCACATTGCCATGTCCAGTCATGTGTACAAATGGGTAGTTGAATATCTCAATGCTTCCAACATCTACATTCGGAATATCGGTATCTATATTAGTATTCAAAAGGGTATTGCAAAACTTTGCCAAATTGGGCACGGAAGTAGGGTTAGAGTACCAATCGCCTCCTCCATTGTATTTTAGAACTGCTATTTTGAAGCTACCATCGTCTTTGTCTAAAGAGGTAAAACCAAAGGTTAATGATGTTAGGCTGGCTAGAACGAATAGAAAAGTAAAGTCTGCTATTCGTCTTAAAGTCTTATTTATTTTGAATGTCATCTAGGTTAAAAAAATGATAATACAACAAAGTTAAGAAAATACTTTGAGGTAGGTCGATTTAAAGAATTAACTAATTTCAATGTTAAGTTGGTATAAGTGTGATTAATTCAACTCTATCCAGAAGGCAACAGGCAAAGCGGTATTTTTTTCATACATGGATTTCCAAATCTCAAATACCAACTGCCCATTGTTTAGGTTTGAAACTTTGCAAATGACCTGATCCTTCTGTACGAGGTCGCCCACTTTTACGCTAAGGTTATTTACACCTCCATATACAGAGCGATACGAGCCATGTTTAATGAGTAATACTGTTTCACTGCCAGGTATTTCAAATATGGCAGTTACTTCACCATCGGCAATAGCGTGTACGTTAGCTCCTGTTTTACAATCAATTATCAATCTGTTTATTTGTGGATTGTTGCTGCTAAACAATACGCTGGTATCAGCGGTGTAATGCTGGATGCCCGTAAAGGCTTTTATAGGGAGCTTAATATGTCCTTTGTAGGATTCGAAAATACTATTTTCAGCACTGTCACATATTTCAGGGGTATCCATTTCGCAGGCTATTTGCGAACCAATGAACTCGCTTTTTTGCATCTCTTTTATTGAAAATTTCAATTCGTTTTGATCCACAAACTCTTCAGCCTCGTAAGCTATTTGCGCTAAAACGTTTGCAAATAAGCCATAAGTGAAAAGCAATACTATTGACTGTTTAAGGCTAATCATTTCTTATTTCTAAAATACCTTCATCCTGATAGATTCCGCCTTCTTGATCCTCAAGATAAAAGTAGATAATTACTTTTGCTGTGTCGTTTAGAAAGTTAATGCGACCTATCTCAATTCTAGATATCTTGATGCCGGTTCTTTCTTCTAGATCTATTTTAAGTAAATGATGATTTTTAGTTTTTATGTTTTCTATTTTTTCGTAGGTGATTACTTTTCGAGCCTCATGTCTAAGTAGCCATTTGTTTTCTATGATGTATGTTATTCCTATAAGTGCAAAATTAGTAAACAACAGCTCAGTCCAGCTAAACTTGCTACTGGATAATGCATTGATAACCGCTATGCCTATAATGATAAATAAGTAGGTCATTTCTTTGACAGGCATTGTAGAAGTTCTAAACCTGATGATTCCAAAAATGGCAAACAATCCCAGTCCTATACCAGTACCAATTTCGTATTTTTTCATAGTAAATATGATGAAAAATATTACGAGATTGGTTAACAAAAAAGAGAACAAATAGTCTTTTCTCTTGGCATTGGGATAGTACAATCCTCTTGCTATAATTACAGCAAAAAATACATTTAATCCCAATCTCAAAATGAGTTTAAGAAAATCATCGTCATATAATTTCATACCAAAAAACTCACCTATATTTAGTATAGCTCCAATGTTTGTAGTTAGTTCAGTTGTTAGTTGTGTTGTCAGTTCCCACATAGTTTTGTAATTTGTTTAATAATAAATATTTCTCTTTAAATCTATTGTTTTTCAGTTCTTTATATAGAATTCCCATTCCTATACAGTATTTGCTTATTCGTTTCTGGCGAATGCCATATTTTTTAAATATTTGAATAGCAGGTGCCATGCGATCCAAGTTTTCTTGTTTTACTTCTGCTATGATTATTGAACTGTATCCAAAATGCTCATTATCCCATTCAAAGTTTAACCCGATATCAAAAGTCAATCGTTCCATTCTTTCGTTGTTGACTAATGTTATTCGCTCAAAGGCATTCCAAATAGATGGTTTTATTTCTGTTTTTATGGGTAATATATTGTCTAGGAAATTGCTTGTTTCCGTTGTTAATATTTCTTGAAAATCTTCAATTCGAATTCTTCGCTTATCTGTCCTTCCTTTATTTTTATGTTTGATTTCAAAAAAACAAAGATCAGAATCTATGTATTTTCTAATCCTCACTTTGTATCTGTTAGGAACTCCATTGTGATGATTGAGGTAAAAGTTGTACTGGGGTGTGTCAAAATATAGTGTTTTATACCTGGCGCTTCTTTTTTTATTGATTTCAAGCACTTGGTATGTGGCTTGTAGTTCTGGAAGTAAAGTCGTAAATTGAGCTTTCGTCATCACAAATTTAGTATCAGTGCGATTCAATAACTTTACCCGATCCATTTCTTTTAATGAAATAGGATGGAATGTTTGTGTTATTTTTTCGATTGCTTCCAAGTGTGTGGAATTATTTATAGATTAAATATCAAAATTAACGAATAGAGTACCTTATTTCATTTAGTTCTAATAGTTTTATTAACTTTGAATTCTTAGTAAGCAATAATTATTTGAAATAGTTGTTCTATTTTGTTATTAGTTTTGCAATAGATATTATACAACATGGAAAGAAAACACATCGCTATTAATTACGATTCGTATGCCTCTAAAGCAGAGTTGTCTGATGAGGATCAAAACCTAATCGACAGAGCGCAAGAAATACTTGAAAAAGCGTATGCAATATATTCAGGTTTTCATGTTGGTGCTGCATTGTTGTTAGAATCTGGAGAAATTATAACAGGTAATAATCAAGAGAACATAGCCTATCCAAGCTCGTTATGTGCCGAACGTGTGGCATTGTACTTTTGCAAAGCGCACCATCCAGATGCTGTGGTAAAAAAAATTGCAATCATGGCAAAGTCCAATAAAGGCGAGTTGTTAGAGGTTATTTCGCCATGTGGAGCTTGTCGTCAAGTTATGAGCGAATACGAACGCAATCAAGAAAAACCTATGAAAGTGCTACTGAAAGGTGAGGGCGAGAGCATTATTGTTTTTGATTCTGTTAGAGATTTATTGCCTTTCTCATTCAATACTAAAGTACTCGGAGCTTAATCTTTGGCTATAGTTATGCCATTTCAACGCTAATTTGGTCTTAATATTCAAATCAATTGCTCAATGTTTGAAGTTTAATGCTTTATAGCAGCTATTCCCGGAAGTTCTACACCTTCAAGATATTCGAGCATAGCTCCACCTCCAGTACTTACATGACTTACTTGATTTGCCAGATTAAATTTGTTGATAGCAGCCACACTATCTCCACCTCCAATTAACGAAAACGCTCCTTTTGTAGTCGCTTTTGCAACAGATTTAGCAATAGCAGCTGTTCCGTTCTGAAAGTTAGACATCTCAAATACACCCATAGGACCATTCCATAGTATCAGTTTGGATTCTAAAATTACTTTTTCAAATTTAGCGATAGATTCCGTTCCGATATCAAGCCCCATCCATCCATTAGGGATCTCTTTAGTTAGACAAGATTTAATAGTTGCATCATTATTAAAGTCATCGGCTATTAATGTGTCGATTGGTAAAAGTAACTCTACGTTTCTCTCTTTAGCTTTGGCAATTATAGTGTTGGCAAGTTCCAAATAATCATCTTCAACCAATGAGTTGCCTACTTGCCCACCTTGAGCTTTGACAAATGTATATGCCATTCCTCCGCCTATAATTAGGTAATCTACTTTTTCAATAAGTTTTTCTATAATCGTGATTTTTGAAGATACTTTAGCACCTCCAACAATTGCTGTAAGTGGTTTTTCAGAGCTGTTAAGTACCTTGTCAACACTTTTTATCTCTTTTTCTATGAGGTAGCCAAACATTTTGTCATTTGGGAAAAACTGAGCAATAACACTCGTAGATGCATGCGCTCTGTGTGCAGTTCCAAATGCATCATTGATATATACGTCTCCATGTTTTGCTAAACGTTTTGCAAAATCTAAATCGCCCTTTTTTTCTTCGGAATAGAATCTTAAATTTTCTAACAATACAACCGATCCTGGCTTTAAATTATGAGTAATCTCAAAAGCAGCTTCTCCAATACAGTCACCAGCAAAGGTGATGTCTTGTCCTAAAAGCTCAGAAATAGTGGGTACTATATTTTTTAAAGAATACTTTTTTTCAAATCCATTTTTAGGTCTTCCTAGATGCGACATCAATACAACGCTTCCACCACTATTTATTATTTTCTTGATAGTAGGTATAACCGAACGTATTCGGGTGTCGTCTGTTACTTTCATTGTTTTACTGTCGATAGGTACGTTGAAGTCCACACGTATCAAAGCTCTTTTATTTTCGAATGAGTATTGGTCTATTGTTGTCATAAGTCTATATCGGTTTTACAAGTTGTAAAAGTAATAATTCTTTAATAAGAACGCATCATATATAAATATCTATTGTAGTTTTGAATACTTAAATTTAGAAGCTTATGAAATTCGTGTATCTATTTAGTGTACTCTCCATTTTTTTTAGTAGTTGTGGATTATCTATTGGAAAGGAAATAGGGCGAGTGTCTATTTTGAATGAAGATGGAATGGCAGATGGAGATCTTAGTTTCCATTTCGATTCTGGAGATGAAATTACCTTTTGGACGGACGATGAAATGACTTTTGAAACTGGAGTAGATTTAACCATTCACGTGGACATTTTTAAAAACGGAAAACCTTTTAAAACGGTTGATTTTGATCCTCGAAATACAAAAGGTTGTATATCTGATGAAAAGAAAACTAGAAAGGGAATCACCAATTGGGAATACCATTGCGAAAACGAAAGTTTTGTTATTGAAGAAAACGGAGATTATAAATTCAAAGTAAAATACACCTCTGTTAACGATTCTACTTTGCATCTAAAAAGGTTAGATTTTATCATTAGAGCATCACTTTAAAAGCAAAAAAATCCTGTTTTTCTTTCAAAAAACAGGATTAATGTTGAGTAAAAAAGGTCTAGAATAAGATGCCTAATGTAATAGAAATACTACCTGGCAAAACTTTAGCAGCTACAGGTTTGTATGTGTCACTTATTGTAGTTCCCGTATTGTCATATTTGAATAAATAATCTTCAAAATTATCCGTTCTTAATGCTCCCGTAAAATAATGATTGTACTGAATGGTTAAAAATGCAGAGGTACTACCCGAAAAGTTGTATTCAGCTCCGGCACCTATTAACAATCCAACTCTAATTGGGGAAACTCCTGAGTTTAAATCAATTTTCTCTTTGGTAGCTTGAGTAGGTGTTGGGTCTCCAATTGAGTCCATAATTGCTACTTGGTCAAAAGCTCTTGCTTTTGTTTTAAATCCAAAATTAGCACCAAATTGCCCATAATACGTAAGGTATCCTATTTCGTTTGTTTTCATTTTAAGAGCGATTGGAATATTTACATAGTTGGCTTTAATTTTTCTATCTTTCAACCAGTATGTGCTGTTAGTAGTGTTTGAAAGTACAGTGGTGTCAAAATTTGTTGGTTTGACATCAATAAATTCATCATCTTTATTTAATACATAATAGGTGGTGTCAAAAGAGGAAGCACTAGCGTATTTCAATTTGAATGTATTAGATTTTAAAGAAACTCCCGTTAACACACTAATCGTTTTGTTCAGTTTAAACTCCATTTGAAGCCCCCAATCAAAACCTGTTCCTATTCCTCCTTTTTCAAATTTATTTTCTTTGTCGATATTCAACCAATCAAAAGATGTTCCTACTTGAAGACCAAATCTAAAGTTTTTAATATCATTATCCTCTGTGACAGAAACTTGCCCAAAAGAGTTTTGCGAAATCGCAATAGTTAAAAGTAATGCTACTATTTTTTTCATTTTTATAAATTTAGAATCTGTTAATATTATTTGTATGAGATTCGTTATTAGAACGCAAATTTAAGATAATTTTACACTTTTGTAATCTAACTATGATAAAATTGAAAAAAAAGAATATTAAAACACCAATATTGTTGATAATTGCAGCGTTGAGCATACTAGGTTGTAGTTCCAATCCGCTTGAAATAGATGTATCTGATGTGTCTGTGGATATAGATGTTCAACGAATGGAGCAAGACTTATTTCGGTTGCCAGTTTCCAATTATGACATTAGAAATGAGCAATTATTAACCAAATATGGATTTTTGTACGAGGCGTTCTTAATGGATATGATTGGTGAAGGCTCTCCCTATGACCCTATGGCAGGCACTTATTTAAAAGGATTTATAACAGATTCTTTGATGCAAAATTTCAATACCGAAATACATAATCATTTCGGTGATTTTTCTTTTTTTAAAAATAACTTAGAAGAAGCTTTTAAGCATTATAAGTACTATTTCCCTGACAGTACTATTCCACACATCATTACATTTTATAGTAATTTCAACGCCAATGCTTTTCCATACTCAAATAACATTGCGATTGGCTTAGACATGTACCTCGGGTCAGATCATCAATTTGTGAAGTCATTACCCAATGAAGTATTTCCACAGTTCATAAAAGACAAAATGCAAGACAAGTATTTAGTAGCAGATGTGATGAAAGCTTGGCTGCTGAATAGGTTTAGCGAGGATGTTGGCGAAGATTTTTTGTCCAAAATTATATCTCTTGGAAAAGTAATGTATATCTTAGATGCTGTTTTACCCAATGAAGAAGATGATGTGAAATTTGGATGCGCCAAAGAAGAGTTGGATTGGTGTATATATAATGAACAAAATATTTGGAAGACTATCGTCAAAGATCAAGTGTTGTACTCAAAAGACAAAGCACGTATCTTACAGTATATTACAGATGGACCTTTTACAAAGGATATGCCTCGCGAATCACCAGCTCGGGTAGGAGTGTGGTTGGGGTGGCAAATCGTTAGAGATTACATGTCTTATAATGAGGTTACTATCGAGGAATTAATACAGCAAAAAAGTCCAAAATTAATTTTAAAATCATATTCTCAAGGAAATCGAGAATAAAATAAAATAAAATATGAAAAATGAAATTAACCTAACCTTAACGTTAGATGAAAATAAAATTCCTGAAAACATTCAATGGAATGCAACGGAATCTGGTATGAGCGAAAATGAAGCGAAAGCATTTATCTTGGCAATTTGGGATAAAAAAACAGACAATACTTTAAAAATGGATCTATGGACAAAGGAAATGTCCATAGAAGAAATGTTTAAATTTTATTTTCAAACTTTTATGACAATGGCAGATTCATTTCAAAAAAGTACAAATGAAGACGGCATGGCGGATGCTATACGCGATTTTGCAGAGTTTTTTGGGGAGAAATTGGGTGTTATCGAGCCAAGTGGAAAATTTGATAAATAGCACCTCTTTTCTGTTTAAAATCATTTTTTTCTTGAGGAAAATGAAATTTTTATTGTTAATAAACTTGAATAGTTTAAAAAAAAGATTAGTTTTACGACTTGTAAATACCCGCTAAAACAGGCGGTTTATAATTTAACTGACTAACTATCAGAATGATATGAGAAAAATAGTACTTACTTTAGCAATCGCAGCAAGCTCATTGTTCGCCACTGCACAACAAGATTATCAATTTACACATTATATGTTTGATAATTTATCCTTTAATCCTGGTTATGCAGGTATTACAAATTCTATTTGTGGTACTATGTTGTTTAGGCAACAGTGGGCAGGTTTTGATGGAAGACCTCAAACGGCCTTGATTAATGTTCACGCTCCAGTTAAGATTCTTAGAGGTGGAGTAGGGCTTACATATGTAAATGATCAATTGGGGTTTGAGAAAAATAATATGGTAAGATTATCTTATGCGTATCATATGGGGTTAGGTGTAGGTACATTAGGTATAGGACTTTCTGCTGGTATCATCCAGAAAAGTATTAACGCTACTTGGATTACACCTGACGGCACACCGGCATCTCAAGATGATGCTATTACCGTAGATGGAGATGCAGGCAATATTACTTCAGGGTTGAAAGATATGGTGCCCGATTTCAATTTAGGCGTTTTTTATAGAACCAATAAATTGTATATGGGTATATCTGCAACGCATTTAGGGCAGTTTGAAATGGATCAGTTGAATCTGCAAAATGTTCATCACTACTGGATTACAGGAGGGTACAATTACGATATGACACCAGATTTTAAATTAAGACCTTCAGTGCTTATTAAATCAGATGCTGCTTCTACGCAAATAGATTTAAACGTAAATGTACTTTGGAAAGACATGGTTTGGGCAGGAGTTTCCTATAGATTAGGAGATGCTATTGCACCAATGGCAGGCTATCAAACAAAAATTGGTAACGGATTGTTAAGATTGGGTTATGCATATGATGTAACCACTTCCAAGTTGAAAGGTTATAGTAATGGATCACATGATATTTTCCTCAACTATTGCTTTAGTATGGAGAAACCACCAGTAATACAGAAATCAAAAAACCCAAGGTTCTTATAAAATTAATTTAGATTAATTGAAACCAAAATCATTTAGCTCCGTTGAAGGCTTTTACAAGTTTTGTTTTAAACATGTAAAAGTTGATAACAAGCAATTGTAGTTAAATTAAAAAAGGTAGCATGAAAAAATTGTTGTATTTATTTTCAATCTCATTGATGATTTTCGCTAGTAGTTGTACTAGTGGGATGAGAGGTGAGTTAGTAGGAGTAACAGGGCGTAGAGCTTGGTTTCATCCTGATCTCTTCGGAATGTTGTATATTCCAGCTGGAGGGTTCACTATGGGGCAATCAGACGAAGACGTACCGTTTGCTCAAAACACAAGAGCTAAAACAGTATCTGTGCAGGCATTTTATATGGATATCACAGAGATATCTAATAATGAATACCGCCAGTTCGTTTATTGGGTAAGAGATTCATTAGCTAGAAGGATTTTGGCGGAAGAAGTAGGTCCGGAAGATTGGTTAATTCCTGTTCTTGATGATGAACTTCAAGAAAAAGATGAAGAAGATTGGATTCTAAATTGGGGAACTCGTATTGATTGGAGAAAGACCGAAGATAATGAGGATTTTATCTCATTGGCGCAAATGTTTCTCGGTGAATCAGATCGTTTTTATGATAGAATGGAAATTGATACACGAAAGTTGATGTTTACCTACCAATGGATAGATTTACAAGAGGCAGCTAGAAAAGGAAGACCTTTGATTAAGAAGATTTCTAACGAAGCTGCAGAGGATGATCCAGATCATCGTGTAGAAATGACCAATGGATTTATGCCTTTTCCACAAGATGAAACAGTTCAGCAAGGACGAGATTTGAATTTAGGTCACAGAAACTCAAAAGGTCAAAACAACGCTATTAGAGGTCACGAAGATCGTTCAAGGTTTATTATTGAAGAAGTAATCAATGTTTATCCTGATACTTTATGTTGGATTCACGATTTCACATATAGCTTTAATGAGCCAATGACCAAATCTTATTTTTGGCATCCAGCTTATGATAATTATCCAGTAGTTGGTGTTACATGGCAACAAGCAAACGCCTTTAATGTATGGAGAACCCAATTGTTAAACACTTGGAGAAGTGCTAACTGGGATTCTTATGTAAACGATTTTAGATTGCCAACAGAGGCAGAGTGGGAATATGCTGCTCGTGGAGGCTTAGATTTAAGTCCTTACCCTTGGGGAGGTCCTTATATTAGAAATTCAAGAGGATGTTTCTTGGGTAACTTTAAACCTATGAGAGGTCGATATATGGAAGATGGTGGATTCCACACTGTGGAAGTTAACGCTTATCATCCAAACGATTATGGGCTGTATTGTATGGCTGGAAATGTTTCAGAATGGTGTAGTACTGCTTATGACGAATCCGTATATGAGTTTTCTCACGATTTGAATCCTCAATATACTTATCACGCTTTGGATCACGATCCACCATCAATGAAAAGAAAAGTGATACGTGGAGGTTCTTGGAAAGATATAGGATACTACCTTCAAACAGGAACAAGAACATTCGAATACCAAGATTCAGCAAAATCTTATGTAGGGTACAGAAGTGTTATGACTCACCTAGGAAGGGGTGGGCCTAACAAAGATGCAGGAGGAATGTAATTAAATATAGAATATCAGTAAAATCAAGTAGTAATATAATTGTCTAATTAAAAAAAGTAAAAAAGATGAGTGGAAACGGTTTTTTCGCAAGTAAGAGATTTAAGAATGTAATGAAGTTTGTTTACGGATGGGGTGGAGCCATCGTAATTATTGGAGCTTTATGTAAGATATATCACATACCAGGGCCTTATTTGGCAATTGGACTTATTGTGGAAGCAGTTATCTTTATTTTATCAGCATTTGAACCATTACATGAAGAAGTAGATTGGACATTGGTTTATCCAGAATTAGCAATGGGACATTCAGACGAAGACTTTGCAGGTCTTCCAGAAGTTGAAGAAGTTGCAGAAATTGAAGAAGCTGGATCGGATGTTTCAGTTGTTGAACAATTAGATTCTATGTTAGCTGAAGCTAAAATTGAACCAGAATTGATAGCTAGTTTAGGAGAAGGATTAAGAAATTTATCTACATCTGCTGCTGGTATGGGAGATCTATCACAAGCAACAATAGCAACAGATGAATTTGTTGGAAACATAAAATCTGCATCAACTAGAGTTGGAGCTCTTTCTGAAGCTTATGAAAAAGCATCAGTTTCACTTATGGGATTGACTAATACAGAAGAAGCTGGTTCAAACTTTGGTGAACAAATGACTAAAGTGTCAGGAAACTTAGCCGCATTAAATAGCGTATATGAAATGCAGTTGAAAGGAGCTACGGATCACTTAAATGTAACTGAAGAAATGTATAGTGGAATTACTGAGTTGATGACGAATTTACATTCTTCATTAGACGATACTAAACAATATAAAGAAACTATGGCTGGTTTAACTAAAAACTTGACAGCGTTGAATAATGTTTATGGAAACATGTTATCTGCAATGAATGTTAACACTAACGGTTAATTGGAATTGAATTGTATTAATTCAAATGAAATTTAATTAAAATTAACTTATTAAAATTTAAACGTTATGAGTGGAGGTAAAGAAACCCCAAGACAAAAGCTGATCGGTCTTATGTACTTAGTACTGATGGCACTGTTAGCAATGAATACATCAAAACAAGTAATTCTAGCTTTTATTACCTTAAATGATAAAATAGAATCTACTATCGATATTGTTGCATCTGGTACTGAAAATCAAATTGCTTCTTTTGATAGCAAATTAGTTACTTTAGCAGCAACAGGTGGAGCAAAAAAAGAAATTGAATCTCTTAAAGAATTACAAAAACAAGCTTTAGTTGTAAGTGAGTGGACAAGAGTATTATCTAACGAATTTGTAAAATTAACAAGTGATATCGTTGTTGAAGCAGGTGATGGTGGATTAGGAGTTGTTCACGAAGGCGATCCAGTTGGAGATAAACATTATACAATAGAAACTCGAGGAGATAAAGAGTATTTCCATTTATTACCAATGGAACATCTTACCAAAAAAGATGATTATGATACTCCTTCAAGAATGTTTATAGGTATAAACGGAGATGCAAAAAATCCTGAAGGAGGATTTATTTTAGATAGTATCCGAAATTATAGAGATAGAATTTGTAAATTAGTAGCTACCCATAAGGGAGAAAAAGCTGGCGAAGAGTTTTCGTTTGAAGCTCCTGAAGGACTATCTTTAGCTGATGAATCTGATAAAGCAAGGAAAGAATTTAATGAGAAATTAAGAGAAGGAATGGGGAATGTAGATCCTAAAGATACTGCATTAATTTTCCAATTGTTTAATATCTTAACACCACCAGATATGACAGTTAACCATGGAGAAAGTATTCCTTATATCTCTAAAATGTTTGACCACGCTCCATTAGTAGCAGCTGCTGCAATGTTTACAAGTATGAGAGCCGATTTGGCAACGGCTGAAAATAAAGTAATTAACCACATCGCAGGAAGAGTTTCAGTAGAAACGTTTAATTTCAATAAAATTGAACCACTTGCATTTTCTGGTAAATCTTTAATAGAGCAAGGTGATAGCCTTAATCTTAAAGTAATGATTGCAGCTTACGATACTACTAAGAAAATGGAATTGCAATATTGGATTGATGATTCAACTAAATCTAGTGAAACTCAATTAAGTTATGAAGGAAAAGCAACCGACTTCTTAAAAGTACCAAGTACTGGAGGTGGTAAACATATAGTTTATGGTAACATCGCTGTAGAAGTTAAAGGAAACAAAGAATGGAAACCTTGGAAATATGATTATTTCGTCAATACAGGAGGAACAAATGCAACCGTTTCACCAGTAGATTTGAACGTATTATATACAGGTTGGGATAATAGAATGAAAGTATCTGCAGGTGGTGTACCACAAGGTTCAAAAATTTCAGCATCTTGTAGTGGGTGTTCTAGCTTTTCTCAAAAAGGAGATTATTGGATTGCTAAGGTTAAAAAAGTTGGAAGTACTTGTACGATTACTGTTAAAGCAACCACTCCTGATGGACAATCTATTAGTTTAGGAGAACCTGCTAAATTTAGAGTTTTCTCTTTACCTAGTGCGCAACCATTTTATGCTGGCAAAAGTTTTGAGTCCACTTCTATGCCTGTGGCTACTGCTAGAGCAGTGCCACCTTTACAAGCTAAATTACCTAATAGCCCTTTAGATGTGAAATATACGGTAACGAGTTTCCAAATGTTAGTTATTAAAGGAGGAAAAGCAGTAACCTTAAAATCTAAAAGTAACAAATTAACGGGAAAAATGAAAGGAGCTATTAAGGCAATGGGTAAAGGATCAATCTTATCTTTTACTAATATTAAAGCTAAAGGACCATCAGGTAAAGCAAGACCTATTGGGAATTTAACTTACGTATTATATTAATAATTAAAAACGAGTATTATGATATTAAGAAGAATAACTGAAACCACAACCTTACTTCTTATTTCTATTGCAGGATTATCGCAATTACCACCTCCCAGTACAGGAGTATCTCCTTCTGGCGTGTTAGATGGTGTGTATGTGCAAGAACACATACCTACCAAAAGGGTAATTCAATATACGCATCTTCGTGAAGCGGATGTTATGTGGTCAAAAAGGGTTTGGAGAACAATTGATCTTCGAGAAAAGATGAATTACCAACTTTATTATCCTTTGACACCAATAACTGATAGAATGTCATTATACGATGTGATACGTTATGGGGCTTTAAAAGAAAGTACGCTAACATTATATGAGTTGAGTTTTGAAATGGATGACCAATTTAAATATCCAGTTGTAAAAACAGAAGAAGAAACGTTAGAACAATTTGAGATTCGAAAATTATCATTCTTTGGTGAGGAGGTTTCTGTTCCTGTTTTTGATGAGGAGGGAGAGCCAGCTTTTGATGAAGATGGAAATCCAATGTATGAAGATAAAGTTACAGAATATACTTCAGCTGATATAATAGCTTATGAACTTAAAGAAGATTGGTTCTTTGATAAGCAACGATCTGTTTTAGATGTTAGAATAATTGGAATAAGCCCAGTAGTATATCAAATGCAAGATGGTAAAGTCGCTGCTACTAAAAACTTATTTTGGTTGTACTTCCCAGAATGTAGGTATGTATTTCAAAACTTCTTTGTGTACAACGAAAAAAATGATGCAGCACGTATGAGTTTCGATGATTTATTTTGGAAAAGAGATTTTAGTTCATTTATTCATAAAGAAAGTAATATTTTCGATAGAGGAATTCAACAAACTTGGAAAGGAATCGAAACCCTTCTAGAGTCTGAAAGAATCAAAGGAGAAATGTTTAGATTAGAACATGATCTTTGGAATCTATAGATACTATTATTTACTATATTAAGATTAAAAAATCCTATTAGTTTATGCTAATAGGATTTTTTTTGTACCCTTTTTTTTCTTTAGCATTATACTTATGTATTACTAATCTTGCAAGAATTTGAACTTTATTAACTTTAAAGATCTCAATCTGTTTTACACCAATTTAAAAATTAATAAAAGTCTCTTGAATTAATACAGACTCTTTGTTTAAAATAAATTGGTGTAAAACAGATTGAGATCTTTAAAGTTAATAAAGTTCAAATTCTTGCAAGATTAGTAATA
>CAMZLL010000007.1 GCA_947311505.1 uncultured Cryomorphaceae bacterium | reverse complement strand
GAATGTTTGAAATTAAAGCCTACCAAAATGCGCGAGAAGTTTTCATCAATCCAGATGCACTTATTAATGTGGACTTGGCAAGTAAACAAACAGGAGGTTATTTTAATATCTATCTTCAAAATGAGGATGGAACTTGGGACTTTAAAAGGAAAGATACCATTGGAACACACATTACCGATAGTTTTATTCCTGATGCCATTCAAAAATCAGAAGTTAAAAACGCAAAGAAAGCCTATGTAAAAGCTGATAAGACTTACAGGAATAGTTTGAAAAAAGGAAAGATACTTTTACCACAAGTAGCTGACAATGGGTTGTACGCTATGCAGTTGCAGTATAAGCCTTCTGAATTTCCAGAATTGGCATCTTACAAAGATATCTTGTTCGAAATCACAAAAGAAAACAAAGATTTTGATCCTTTGCTCGCCAGTCAAGAATGGGATGATATACGATTAGAGAAATCAATGACAAAAGGATATAAAATGCTTCTATTTGGAGGGGGTAAAGAAGAAAAATTATTTGTAAGACCTGTCTTTAGTTCTAAAAATTTAAGTAAAGCTAACGCTACTTTCGATGAGCTTTTTGCTACTTATGATACGCAGCTAGGAGGGAAGTTGACACAAGAAAAAATAGTTAAAGATTCCCTTTTTAAAGTATATAAGGCTGTAGAAAACCAATATAATTTTCAGCAGGCAAGTGCCTCATTTGAAATGGGCGAAGAATCTGCTCAAGAGGTCATAACATCTGGCGTGAAACGGCTTTTTGAAATAGAAGAATTTGGAATGTGGAATTCGGATTGCCCAGCCAAACTACCAAAAGGAAAAGAAATCGCCCCTATTTTTGTAGATGAAAAACATATAGAAGATACGCTTGCGTTTTCAATCCTTTATCTTGCCGAATATGATAAGAACGCCTTGTTTACCATCTATGGAAATTGGGGGGTAATACCTCCAACAAAAGAATTTGATGAAATAATTAATGCAACAACTATTGGGTTTAATCCAAAACATGCCACCGTAATTTGGGGGGTGACTACAGATGCTAAGTTAGCAGTGTTCAAACCAGAGAAGTTCAATTACCTAGCTACAGGAGATTCATATACGGTTTTGAAAATGGAAATAATAGAAGGAGGTGTAGCTGATGTTAGTCAAATCAAAAAAGCATTGGATTGGCAATAGGATGGTTTAATTTTTGTAACTTACGCATAGTGAAATTTTATATAATACTATTTTTAATAATAGCGAGCTCCATAACTTGGGGGCAAAAAGAAACGCTTGTGTTTAAGATTTCAAAACCAAAAAGCGAAGTAATTTTGCAAACAGCAGATACCATCTTTTACACTACGCATGTCAATTATTTCTCTGTAAAAACCACAGGGAAAGACAAAGTCACCCAGGTGAGTGTAGCTAATGGGGAACTAACCACAGTTGCTCCAGGATTATATTCCGTTCGTTTTCTGGAAGAAGGAGTAACGATTATAAAAGTGCAAACAACATCACCTACCGGAACAGTAAGGCAAGCGCTGGCACAAACAATGAAAATAAAAGGACAACCCAAACCTGTGCTGAGAATGTGCGGAGTACCTAAAGATTCAGCGTTGAATAAAGAGCATCTAATAAAAGATTTGACGCTCAGAGCATTTATTCCAGAATTGGATATGCATGCACCAGTTCTCGGTTATCAACTGATTTTAAAAAAAGACACCTTTCAGATAAGTGGAAATAAAATTCCCATAACAATAAAACCAAAATTGTACAATCTAAAAGATGGGGATGTATTGAAGCTGAGAGACATTCAAGTGCAGACATCTAATACCAAAAGGCAGGTTTATACCGTAAAAAGATTTAATCTTTTTATAGTAGAAACCGATCAATATACGATTGGAAAACGGAAGTATATACAGCGTTAGCCGATCGCATCGTTATTCCATTGTTGGCGCCAATTAAAAAAAATAGACTGTGTACAAAGCAATCAGACATTACAACTTTGGCACAAACCAGTAGCCTGAATTTCTAATTGCTCAATTTTATAGTTTGGTAAAGCAATAGAGGGAAATTTATTTATTTCAACACAATAGATTATTTCACATTTTTTACACTTAAAATGAATATGCTGATGATGATGTGCGTCCGTATTGCATTCTTCTTGACAAACTGCATAATTCGACTCTTCTCCGCTTATTGTAATTTCGTGAATAATCCCCTTTTCTAAGAAAATTTTTATTGTTCTGTATAATGTAATACGATTGTATTCTTTTAATTCTTTCTCGACTATTGACAAAGGAATAGCATTATTGTATCTGCCAAAAATCGCCAACACCTCTTTTCTAAAAGGCGTTTCGCTTATTTTTTTATTCTTTAATAAATTTGTCATAAAATATTTATTGCAACATTGTTGCACTTAAAAAACGTTGCTTATATTTGCAACACTGTTACAAATATAAGATTATTTATGAAAACCACTATAAGTATTATTCTATTTCTATTTACTGCAATTAGCACGTTTGGACAAAACTTTACAGGAACAGTTTTAGACAAAGAAACCAAACAGGTAATTCCTTATGCACAAGTATATTTTGTGGACTTAAAAACAGGAACTACAACTGATGAAAATGGCATCTTCAAAATTGAACATTTTAATCAAAAAGCAATTCATATTCAAATAACTTTTGTTGGTTACAACATAATTGAAGAAGTCGTAAATATTGACACTACAAAAGAAAAAACATTTTATCTTGAACAAGGTCATTTTAATTTAGAAGAAGTAGTAGTTTCAGCACCATCAGGAAGATTACAAAGCGAAAATATCGTAAGTATTGAGCG
>CAMZLL010000006.1 GCA_947311505.1 uncultured Cryomorphaceae bacterium | reverse complement strand
TTTTTATGTCGTCCTAATATCAATAGTACTACCACTAACAAATGTATCTTCTTTAAATATCGAATAGATTTTATATGCAACAAAATCAGCATCAAACAGTTCATTGTTTTTATGAAGTTCAATAAATCGATCCAAATGGATGAAATCTTTTTTATCGGCTTTTCTTATTTGCACTTGCATATCGGTATCAACTACTCCTGGCATAATGCTTAATATTTTGAATTTTTCATTATCCTTTTGCTCCAAAGCAATAGTTTTGGTAATGGATTCTATCCCTGATTTAGAAGCGCAATACCCTGCCCAACCGTAATAGGAATTCACTCCTGCACCTGAGGATATGTTGACGATCCTTAATTTATGATTTTTATACATTGCTAAAAACTTAGATGACAATAACATTGGCGCAATCAAATTAACCTGAATCGTTTTATTAATGCTTTCAGACGAGCAATTTTCTAAAGCACTTATTTCTCCTAGTAATCCTGCGTTATTGATTAACACCAAATAAGTTACATCCTCTTTAATATCATTTTTGATCAAAGTAAATAGCTCATCTATTTTCTCAACTTGCGATAAATCAAATTGAATCTGAGTCAGGTTTTGGTCGGAATTCCCCGATAAACTACGAGATATCGAGATTACCTTAAATCCTTCTTTACAAAATGTATTAACCAATGATGCTCCTATTCCTTTGCTTCCTCCTGTTATTATTGCTATTTTCATATATTAATTAAGTTCTTGTTTAATAAATCTCCACCGGAGGTATTCTTACCACTACTTTCGTTCCAGGTGGATCCATTTTGTCTATAATTTCAAAAGGGATATAATTAACATTCTCTGTCAATGTTGCCAATCGCTCTTGTGTAATAAGCAATGCCGTAGATTTATGATATGAAGATTTTTGTTGCCTAATCTCTTTTGCTACCTTCCGCCCTCTCCCATTATCTTCCACGACACATTCTATAAAGTTATCTTTCAATTCAAATGTTATGAGAATATTCCCCTTGTGAGTTAATTCTTTCAGGCCATGAACAATAGCATTTTCGGCAAAAGGCTGCAACAACAAAGGAGGAATACCGTAGGCATCAGGTTGAATTTCATCTGATATCCTAATCTCATATTCAAAGGCATCGTTACTACTTAATTTTTCTAAATATAAATAATTGTCCAACGCTTCTATTTCGTCTTGAATAGAAATAAGAGAATGCCTACTATTTTCCAATATTTTTCGCATCAGTTTAGAAAACTTAGCTAAATAATAACGAGCCTCTTTGGTATCTTGTTTGGCAATCAATGCCTGTACGGTATTCATAGCATTAAATATAAAGTGTGGATTCATCTGCAATCGCAATGCTTTTTGTTCCAATTCTAACAAATTTCGCTCAATCCTTAATTTTTCTTTTTCCTCTGCATTTTCTTGTTTAAATCGTAACAATCTATTTCGGAGGATAATCCAAATAATCAAACCTACAACAATGATAAGAATGGCATAAAACCACCACGTTTTCCAGAATGGAGCAAGCACTTTAAAGTTAATTAAAAATTCCGAAGACCACACTCCATCTTCATTTACAGCCTTAACCTTAAATGTGTATTTCCCTATCGGTAGATTACTATAAGTTGCTTCATTTCGACTACTTACTGGCGACCATTCTCTATCAAATCCATCTAACAGATAGCTAAATTTAATTTTCTCTGGATTCAGTAGATTAATGGCATTAAACTGAAAACTTAGATGTTTATCTTCGTACGAAAGACTTAGGTTATCAAAGCTTTGCATCCAATCTCCAATAGATGACGCATATTTAGTTTTTAAAATACTTTCGTAAAATATAGTAATATCTTCGATATATATTTTGGGTGCAATTCGGTTTTTAAAATTGTGATTGGATTCAAAGTTATTGAGTCCATCCAAAGTTCCAATCCATACTTTTCCATCTGAATCAATAGTAGAAGAATTGGAGCAGGTTTCTCCCCCCAAAAAGCCTTCATTTTTGCCATAATGCTTGATATAGATTATCTCATCGGTTTCAGAAATCACTATTTCATCCAAGCCACTACCAGCACCCGCCCAAATATGGTTTTCAAAATCGGCCTCTATTAGATAAACATTGGAATTATTTAATCCATCCAAAGTAGATATTTGAGTAAAGCTAATAAACTCACTTTTCAAATCGGCAAAAAAGATCCCATTACCTTCTGTAGCCAACCAAATTCGATTAGAGTTGTCAAATGTAATTGACTTAATAGGACTTTTTATTAATTTTTGATCTTTCTTACTAAAAAATAGCTCCTCTTTTAAAAGGTAGCCAATATATCCGTTTTGTGTTCCAAACCATACCCTATTTTGTGCATCAACCTTGATACAATTGATTCGATCATCTGGCAATCCTTTAGACTTTGAAAAATCCTTTATTTGCAATAATGAAAATACATCGCCCTTCAATGAATAGCGTATTTTGGAAATTCCACTTACCGTTGCTACCCAGATATTACCTTCAGAATCAGTTGCAAATTCTTTCACCCAATTATCAGAAAGACCCTTATTTGCAGATATTTGATAAAAACTAGCACCATTTTTAACAAACGCCCCCTCCCCTTCTGTTCCTATCCAAAGTAAATGATTGTGATCTTCAAAAAGAGCCTTGCATTTGATGTTTCTAAAGCCGTGTTGAGCATCAAAATGAATAATACTGTCGTTTAAAATCTTGGTTATTCCATTGGCATTAGTAGAGGCCCATACACCTCCATCAGCCCCCTTTTCTAAGGCATAAAACATATTTCCTTTAAATCCATCTTCTTTGTTGTAATGTTCAAATATGGGTTGGTACATTTTATTTAATCCACCACCTGAAGTAGCTATCCATTTGTTGTTCCACGGATCGCTCAGTATCATTCGAGTAGAATTAGTTGATAACCCATTGTCAGAATTGATATACTCTAGCCCGTTAGTAGCGGGATTAATATGCAACACTCCATTGTCTTGAGTTGCCAACCAAACTTCATTTTTATCATCTACAAAAATGTGATTAATAATTTCTTTTTTTGCTCCTAATAACAACCATTGATTATTAATAAGGACATTTAATCCGCCTGCATACGTTCCGACTAAAATCTTGCCATTAACCATTCCTAAAGCTGTTATTTTATTAGATGTTAAGCCCTCTTTTGTGGTAAAGTGTGTAAAGCCATTTTTTTGTATTTTGAACAATCCTTCGTCACTTCCAGCCCAGATTTGATTATTGTCATCCTCAAAAACACTTGATACATTATACTTTAGGATATTGAATTTCTTTCCGTAATTTTTCCATACACCACTTTCTTGAAAGTACAACCCATGACTTGTTGCCAGCCATAAATTTCCAAGATGATCTTCTATGATTTCAGAGATAGCAATACTACTTTGCAAATCAGAAAAATGATGTGATGTAAAATTTAATCCGTTATAGCTAAACAAACCTTTGTTAGAGCCTATCCAAATGATATGATTTTTATCTTCATAAAGTGAAAATATCTTATCATCTGTCAGCCCAGTACTTCGATTAAAGGTCTTGAAATGTTTTCCATCAAAAACTGAAAGACCTCCCCCCTTAGTTCCTAACCATAGTTTATTGTTATGATCCAAAAGCATTGCATAAACTTGAGACTGAGGTAAGCCTTCCTCTACAGAGAATACCTGAATCTGATTATTTTGAGAAATTACAATTTGACTAAAACTAAAAACCAGTATTAGAATTGATATATTAAACTTGCTCTTCATAAGTTGGTTATAAAATTACACTATTTTTAGTTATTAAGGCATATTCCTATTTTGTAATAAAATAGCAATTTATGTTTGTGTAATCAAATAAAAATAGATAACATTGAAAAGCATTTGAAGATAAATTGAGCAATGAAAAAATATGTAGATTATATACGAGACATTATTGTAACCATGAGTGAAGAGGATTGCAAAGATTTCAGGACTTTTGTACAGCGTCATAGAAGTAGGAAAAATCGTGTAGATTTACAATTATTTGAAATCCTAAAAAAAGATCAAAACCTAAAACCTACTGCCATTTGCGACCTACTCTATGCCGGCAAGAAAAACATGAACGCCTATCATTCTGTGCGAAAAAGGATGCTCAAACAATTGATGGAGTTTTTAGTTCTTAAACGAATGGAAGAAGACACCACATCTGCTTCTTCTATTATGGGAATATTATCTATTGCCCAATTTTTATTTGACAAAGGAAAAGACAAAACAGCATGGTATTATCTAAAAAAATGCGAAGTAATAGCATTGACCAACGAACAATATGACTTACTCGACAATGTTTATAACATGCAAATTTCTAATGCATCCAGTGATAGTGCACCCGCTATTCAGGGAATCATAGACAATTGGAAAAAAAACAAAGCTTTGGCTGACGAAGACGAACGAGTAAATGTTGCTAACACAATTATAAAACTAAATCTTGAAAAATATAGAACAGAAGGCGGAAAATTAGACATCAGAAAAGAGATAGAAGATGTACTAAATGAGTACGAGTTAAATGATGTGGTTTTTAAACGTCCAAAAGTACTATATAGTTTTTTAAGCATTGTAAGAAGTGAGATTTTGGCAACAAAAGATTATTTTTCGATTGAGCAAATCATAATAGAGCAATACAATGAAATGAATCGAAGAGGGCTTTTTCAAAAAAAGGATCATTTTTATAAATTGTCTATTCTATATATGATATGTCATGTTTTATATCGAAATAAGAAATTTGAGTTGGCAGCAGATTACTTAGAAACTTTTGCTGACGAAATTTCAATGTATAATAAGTTGTATTATCTACGTTTCTACCCAAAATATATACTGATGTATGCCGCAGTTAAAAGTTACCAAGGTTACAATCATCTTTCTATTGAAATGCTTGAAACTGCATTAGAAGAATGGAAAAAAGGAGCAACAAAAGTCGTCTTGGATATGAAATTAAATCTTACTGTATATCATTTTCAACAAGAAAACTTCTCCAACGCCTTAAAAACACTTCGCAGCATTGATCAATCAGATTCATTTTTGGCAAAAAAGATGGGAAAGGAATGGTTGATGCGTAAAAATCTAATAGACCTTCTGACGCAGTATGAAAAAGGAAACACTGAAATAGCTATGCAACGTATTAAACATTTCAAAACTTTACACAAAAACATTTTGCAGTTAGAAGTGTACGATAGAGTCAATACCTTTTTAGGGTATGTTACAGATTGTATCAATAAACCCTACGAGGTTGCCTCCGAAGCTTACATAAGTCATGTAAATGAGACACTTGAGAGATGGCCATTAGAAAGAGAAGATTTGCAGGCAATGGCATTTTATTGTTGGTTAAAATCCAAAATGATGAAAGAAAGCTACTATCACGTTTTGGTAGAAACCGTTAATGGAAGAATGTAGTAACTCCATTCTTACCCATTGTTTAATGGCGTTCATATAATAAAAGAACGGTATTACGTAAAAATGCGCTATGTTTTATAAAAAGTGTTATTTTTGTTCAACTATAATTACTATAATAAGGTATAAAAATATAAAAATGAAGAGAATTAATTGGAAATTTATGGTGACAGCTTGTGTTGGTGCTACTATGACTTTTACAAGTTGTGAAGATACAACTACTGAAAACAACCATGACACTCCTGATAAAAAAGAAGTTTCAAATGATGATATTGAGAATCCCAACACTGACATTGAGATTCAAGAAGAAGAATTAACATACGACCCTAATGTGTACTATCAAGTACCTACACCTAATGAGTTATTTATGGTCTTAAAAGATGTAGAAATGTCTTTTGATAATCTGTTAATGAATCCCGTTGAGAATAAAGAAAAATACAACAATGCAGTTTCGCAATCATTAAACTTAGGAGTTTATTTTGCTGATATGGCAATGGACGGTACATTTAACGAAGGTAAAAACACCATAAAGTATTTAAAATCAGTTTTGGGGTTAGGTGAAGCACTTAATATAAGTGGAGCATTTGACGATGCTTTAATTGATAAAATTACTAATTCATCAGCAGACTCAGAAGAATTGGTAAAAGTTTCGAATGACACCTATTTTGATGCGTACTCTTATTTAGAAGAAAACGAAAGAGGTGCAACATTGTCTATGATTATTATAGGTGGTTGGGTAGAATCACTATATTTAATGGCAGAATCTGGAACTTTTGAAGAAGGCAATGACTTTTCTAAAAGAATGGCAGAGCAAAAGTTAACTATGGAAAATCTAATGGGATACCTTATGAAATTTCAAGATGATGCAAATGTATCAGAGATAATGTCAGAAATGGCTCCCTTGAATGAGTTCTTTATGAATCTAAAAGTAGAAGAAGGTGATGCAGTAACTACATATACTCCGTCTTGCGTATCTGTAGTTACTGCATCACCTTCTTCTACTTTTAGATTCATAAAGAACTCATTCAAGGGAGCCATTTCTGACATTAT
>CAMZLL010000005.1 GCA_947311505.1 uncultured Cryomorphaceae bacterium | reverse complement strand
TTCTCACTATTTTAAAAACCTTTTATTGTATGAAAAAATTTAAATGAAATAGTTTTAAATATATAGACATGTCTTTTTCAGAAAGAAAAGAAATTTTTGATATTTTTGATATATATTTTAAGAAAAATAAAAACTATATATATAGCAGTTTCTTGATGACCAGATAGTATGTGTTTAGGTATGTTAATTTTTTTTATTTCTTTACAAATAGTCTAGACATGTCTAGACTTAAAATTTGTCATTATAATCATAAACAAAGGGTTGAGTCAATAAAAGAAGAAGTTTTTTTAAAAAAATATTTTACAATTTTTTGACAAAACTTTTTAAGTGATTCATATACATGAAATAAAAAAAAAGAAAGAGATTTAAGAAATGCAAGATGGGATTTTTTTAGAAAAATAATAAAAGAAAACGGAGAATGAATTATTGTTACTTGACACAACCTTTCTGATCGTATAGAAACAACTTTTTTAAATCTTCTTCGTGGAACAAATATTCCAGGGATTCGTAATATGTCTTTGTTTGACAAAAAAAATGGACTTACTCTTTTGCGTCCATTGATAAATTTACCAAAAAATCGTATACTTAGTCTTTGTAACACTTATGATATCCCTTATTTTATAGACCCCACAAATAAAAATTTTTCTATTTCAAAAAGAAATAAAGTGAGATATCTTATACAGAAGTATATAACAAAAAACCCTAAAAAAGATTTTTTGAAAAATTTTAGAAAACTTTATAGTTGTCTTGATAATAAATTATTAAACAAGGAAGAATTTTTAGATATTAAAAAACTAAAACCTTCTACGTATCGACACTGTAAAACTTATATATCATTTACTCTTCCTAAAAATAAAAAACAACTCTACTTTCTTTTTGCGTATACACAAACACTTTCTGGTCTTACAGAAGCTAGAATGGTTGAATTTATGAATTTTTTTCAAGGAAGAAAATGATGGAAACATGTAAAATGATGGTATTTTTTTGTAAGTCATGGAAGATGATATTCCCTCAATTGCCCTAAATATAAAGGGGAAATATTTTGGAATCGTGCACCTGAATATATTTGTTATTGAAAGAATAGAGAAAAATTTATAATAAGATTTGCAAGAACTTGAGATAAGTATAGAAAAAAGCCTTTAAAAAAACGAATGATAAACAAAAAGATTCCTGTTTTTTGGAGAAATTATCTGCTTTTAAAGATTATTTTTTTAGAAAATGAAGAAGTTTTCTTTTCTTTATTACATAATTCTTCAGAAAAACGATAAAAGTGTTTTATTTTTTGACAATTAGAAGTTTTTTCTCTATACTTGTATTTGATATAAGTTTATTTTTAAGAAAAATGATGGTGGAACTATATTCTAGTGGAGGAACAAAAAAAGGTATAAGTAAAAAAAAACTTAGAATCTTATTAAAAAAATTGAAAAAATCTTATAAATATATTCCTTTTTATAAAAACAAAATTAAAAAAGACCATGAAAAACAATCTTTAGATGCTGACAAATTATTGGATGAAAAACGAGAGGATTTATAGGTTATTTAGATGTAGGTTTTTAAATATTTAGGAAAGTCAAAACTTTTGTGTTAAAAATTGTATGATATTTATTTGTTCCTAAATATTAAGCTATTTACTTCTTGTTATTTTAATTTATTATTAGTTATACATATGACAAATCAAAAGCTTGTAGAAAAATATTTATTGAAAAGTTTATGGAAAACTGCTATGGAATATAACATAGGAGAAGATTTTTTTGAAACAATGGGTGATTTAATAGAACTTATCTTGCTTTCTAGGTCTATAGATACTCATGAAGAAAAACAAAATCGATTTAATCTTCTTCCTTTGATGAATGATGAACAAATAGAAAAACTTAGAGCAATTTTAGTAAAAGAAAAAAGAAAATTAAAGGAAATAGAAGAAAAATATAGTAAAAAGAAAACAGAAATAAAGAAAAAAAAACTTACAAAGGAGCAAGAATTACAATACATGAAAAAAGTATCAAATATTCGTAAAAAAGAAAAAGAAATAGATAAACAAGAAGATAAAGAAGCTGACGCTTTATTGGATTCTCTTTAATAATAATATATTGCTTATGCGTTATTTTTGGTTATTTATAATAACAATATTATCTTTAGTTTTTTTTGGTACATCTTTTGCTAATAGAAAACCAAATGATTGGTTGAGAAGCGCTTATGAAAGATCTCATCATCCTGGAGAAGGAGAACCTTATTCTGTAGATGCGGAAGCAGGAGACATGTTTGATACACAATTAGACTTAGTAGAAACAGCAAAATGATTGATTAAATCTGGAGAAATTAAAGATGCTATTTGAGAAATAAACGCTGCAATAAATAATGCAGAATGAATACAAAATATTATTGATTCTCTTGACAAGGAGATTGCACATCTTCTTCTTAAAAAAAGTAAAGGAAAAAGGTTAACAGATCTAGAAAAACTAAAATTGGCAGACCTTCAATCACAAATTAATCAATACAAAAAACAATTAAAAGGCGCTTTAAGTAATTTAAAATCAGAAGTATCAAAAGAAATAAAAAGCGCAGATTCTATTTTTGTAAGAATGACTAAGTTTTTGCTTAGATTTTCTGTTATTTTAATGATTCCGATATTTGTTTTTATAGGAATAAAATTTGTTCTTGCGTTTTGAGATGAATGAAAAATGAAAGAAGCATTAAAACAAATATGATATGTCTCTGTAGGTGTTTTATTAGCTCTATTTAGTGTGATGATAATTTATTTAGTTAGCTCTATGACGCGTAGCGGGGTAAGTGTGTTTATGTGATGATAATTTGTTTATTTGTATGACATGAAAAATGATAAATGCTATTAAAATGATTTTTTGATGATTTCTGGGGGGGGTAGTTTTTTTCTCTTTTGTTTTTGCAACAGAGTGTGAATATATACCTCCATCACCATCTTTTTCTAATATTCAAAATATAGAACTAAAAGACAAAAATGCTTCAACATCGCATATACTAGATTACTTTGATAAAGAATATCTCGTAATAGATATGTCTCAGTGGAATTGTCCTCACTGTACTGATTTTGCAAAAGAACATAATAAGAATTTAGATTTTAAAGAAAGGACGGGGGAAAATTCTTCATGTAGCTTTATTACTCTTTTGGAAGAATGAACTTTGGTAAAATGGTTACAGAAAATAGAGGGGCCAGCCTCATATATTGGTTCTAGATCAAGAGAAGTGGTGTGAGATTTTCCATTTTTCTTAAATATTCCTACTTTATATAATTGATATCATATAGAATCATTTCCTACGATATTTATACTAGATCGTGCAGGAAATGCTTTAGTTTGAAATGAAGGAGCAGAGCTTCCTATAGAATTTTATGATTTTTGTAAGCCAAATAGCTGTATAGGAGATAATAATGATCCAGAAAAAGGGAAAAAGAAAAAAAAATGATCTTGTAAAAAAAAGAAAAAATGATGATCTTGTAATTGAAAAAATCCATCAACCCCACCAGGAGACGGTGGAGATAATGGAGACGATGGAGATAATGGAGATAATGAAGAAAATGTAGAAAATGGAGAAAATGAAGAAAAAAAAGAAAATAATGAAAAAAAAGAGGGTGTAGAGAAAGGAGAAAGAGAAGATAAAATAT
>CAMZLL010000004.1 GCA_947311505.1 uncultured Cryomorphaceae bacterium | reverse complement strand
CACTAGCCTCCTGTTCCGTAAGTCCATTCGGAACAGGAGTCCCGGTTCCATAAGATACCAAATCGCAGTCCATACTATCTACATCAAATGAAAGATATATGATGTCACAATCTTTTAGATAAGTTAATATTTCTTCAGAAATTATTCGTGTCCCTGTTCTTCTTACTCTTTCAACTTCAATAGTTTTCACTTCATTATCAGCGATATAGTAATCTTCAGGTTCTTCTGTATCTCTTACACCTACAAAAACCAAATCTTCTGGATTAATTTTGGGGGCAATGCCACCTATATTTTTTAATTGATTCCATTGATCTATTACTTCTTCAGATAAATCTTTTATGGAGTGTTTCGTATTGTCAGAATTTAACGCTGTAGAAAGTGGCATACCGTGCATGTTTCCAGATGGAGATGTATAAGGCGAATGTAAATCTGCGTGAGCATCAATCCAAATTACACCTAACCTTTTATCGGGATTTGCCATTTTTATACCTGCAATAGTACCACCAGCACTAGAATGATCGCCTGCCAATACCACAGGGTAATTCCCTTGTGAAATAGTTTCCTTAACAGAATTGGATACGTTTTTATATACTTTGATAATTTCATCAATTCTCTTGGCTTTATCAAATTGAATATCTTCATACAAATCCATATTATCATCAGGAATGACAATAATAGGATACTTCGTGAAATATTTACTTTTTGATTTTATTGATGCAATCTTCATGGCATCTATCCCTAAACTAGCGCCTCTAGTTCCTGCACCTAATTCAGATCGATTTTCTATTAACCTAATTCTTTCCATTCAATAAGACTTAATTTAAATGCGAGTTTACGATTTTTTTTGTTTATAAACGCTACCATTGGTTTAAAAATTGATTCTTAGCTAACAATTTCAATAAGTTATCACAAAAACGAATAATAAATTAACATTTCTACTTCATAAAGTTTAATTTTCTTAGCATTGCAAATTGAAAGTACTAAATGTGAAAAACAAGCTTAAAATAATTACCTCATATTTCTTGACTCTGATTCTTGCTATTGGATGGTACTCTTGTACAGAAAAAAACACTACAAAAACAGAAAAAGAATTAAAAATAGAAACGTCTGCCGCATCACTGATGTACAAAGATTTTAATACTAATTTTCCAAATAGTATATCTAAAGAAGTTTTTTCTTCAAAAGATTCCACTTTAATTCTCATATATTCTAAAAGAAATTTTCCCTATTGGATCGGTGAAGAAATGTATTTAACCAAAGATGCTGACTCCTTGATCAACTATTTAAAACATGCAGAACAATTTGGGCTGTTTCCAAAAAAATACTGGACACAATCATTGGATAGTCTGCATCAAACTTATCAAGAATCTCCCTCCAAAGAAGTGGGCTTTAAATTAGAACTTTTACTTTCGGGTGCTTATTTAAAACTAGCCAAAGACCTCCATTATGGGGTGACTAAAGATAAAAATTTATTCACAAAATTAACACTCAAATCCGACACTCTTGACTTGGGACAATTATTTACTGATTCATCAAACCTAATATCAAACCTACTAAACGTACAACCCAAGCATGCGGAATATAAACTTCTACAAAATAGCTTGGCAATATTCATTAAAACCAACAAATTAGATAAAGAAACAATACGTATTCCTAATTTTAGAAAAGATTCCGCTACGGCATATTTAAAAGCAAAAGAGGTGCTCATTAAACTCAACTATTGTACAACAGAAACAACTGATTCTAACTTAATAAATGCGGTAAAACAATTTCAAAAAGACAATGGACTTTCGCCTGATGGACTCATTGGTAAATACACCTCTTCGATGCTCGAAACGAGCAACTGGGATAAATACAAACAAGCAGCTATTAATCTGGAAAAATGGCGCTGGATTGAAAAATGGAACAACCATTATTTCTTTGCCAACATACCTGAATACTTGATAAAAATATATAGAAACAGTCATTTGGTTCAAGAAAACAAAACAGTAGTAGGCACAAAAGTAAATACAACGCCCGAACTAGATAGTAAGTTGGAATATTTCATAGTAAACCCCGAATGGCACGTTCCATATAGTATAACGACCAAAGAGTTGATTCCTAAAATGCAGAAAGACCCTACCTATTTGGCAAGAAATGGATATGCCATAAAAGGAGGCGTTTCAATAACTTCCATAGATTGGGAAAATGCCACACCAGCTAATTTCAGCTATTCTATAAAGCAAAAAAGCGGAAAACACAATGCGCTAGGAAGAGTAAAATTCATTTTCAAAAATAAGCATTCAGTTTATTTTCATGACACCCCTTCTAAGTCATTCTTCAAAAGAGACATCAGATCGTATAGCCATGGGTGCATTAGAGTACAAAACCCATTTGAAATAGCCCAATACATAGTTGACATTGAGCAAGATTCTATTTGGACGACAGGGCTTGATTCAATAAAGAAAACCTTACGTACAAAATCTTACACCCCAAAAGAAAAATACGAAATTCATATAGGCTATTT
>CAMZLL010000003.1 GCA_947311505.1 uncultured Cryomorphaceae bacterium | reverse complement strand
GTTGCGCAATTAGACGTTTAATATGAGAGACTTCTCTTTCAATCAATTCTTCGCCACCAAAAACCCAACTCACTTATTATCAACAGGTAACTCATTAAATATTTTTCACTCTAGCCTCTGACTTAATCAAACTTGGATTGTTTTCTACTGGTTAATGGTTTAAGGATTGCAAAGAGCTACTGAAAACCAATGCAAAAATCCAAGTTTGATTAAGTTCGAGGCTAGAGTGAAAAATATTTAATGAGTTACCTGTTGATAATAAGTGAGTTGGGTTTTTGGTGGCGAAGAATTGATTGAAAGAGAAGTCTCTCATATTAAACGTCTAATTGCGCAACTGTCTTTACTGATATTCCTAAAATGTTTGTCGATATTTTTATTATATTTGAGCATTAATACCACCTTTATTTGAAAAGAACTATTCAGAAATATTTAATGGAGTATGTGTTGTTGTTCTCGATATTGACGAGTGGATACATTGCATCGGCATCAACGCTCGATAGTTTACTTCAAGTAGAACTAAGGGGTAAATCTTTGCAAGAGAAAATCGAATATTTCAATGATGTTTCTTGGGAATATTATTATAGCGATTTGGATTCTATGTTGCATTATGCCAACGTGGCTCAGGCTTTAAATCAAGATGTTGATCGGAAAGAATTGGCAATCACTTATACCAACAAAGGCGTTTATTATGAAGTGTCAGGTAATTCGAATAAGGCAATTGAATTTTATCATAAAGCTGTGACGATTCAAGAAGAAATTTCAGATTCATCTGGATTGGCGTTTACCTTTACCAACTTAGGTTGGTTTTATCATTTTCAATATGATTATGAACATTCTAATGAGTACTTTCAACAGTCATTAAAATTAAATATACTGCTGGGAGACTCTTTGAGTATGGCAAATAATCTAATTTCTATTGGTGTTAATCATACCTATATTGATACTGTAGATTTTACTATTCCTGAGCAGAATTATACACGAGCAGTTGCTATCTATAAAAAATTTCATAATGATTATTATTTGGGAAGCGCCTACGTCAATTTTGCTAAAATATACATCAAGTCCAATCCAAATTTGGCATTGGACTATTATAGAAAAGCAGAAGATTTAGCCATCAAAAATAAAGATACGCAAACGCTTTGGACCATTGCATTTTCAAAAGCGGTGTTGCATCAAAATCAAGGAGAGTACGCAAATTCTTTGAAGGATTTACGGCATAGTACAAAACTGAAATTGGATTTTGGTGCTAATCAAGATTTACAATACGATTATGATATGTATGCTTCTATTTTTTCAAGTTTGAATCAATACGATTCGGCATTATATTATTATAAAAAATCAAAAGTTATAAAAGATTCTATATTTCAATTGGCTACCAACGAAAAGGTGGCGGAGATGGAAGTTAAGTACGAGACAGAAAAAAAAGATAAGGAGATAGCGCAATTCAATTTAAGTTTAAAAGAAGAGCTAGAAAAAAATCATACTGCCAATCAGAATATTAAAATGCTATCAATAGGGTTGGGTATTTTTTTATTGTTAATTGCGGGGGGTATCTATTTGTACGTGCAAAAGCTTAAAAACAATAAAGCTCTGAATCAAAAGAATGCTATAATTTATCAAAACTTGAATGAAAAAGAAGTGCTACTCGGTGAAATACATCACCGGGTAAAAAACAATTTACAACTTGTATCAACGATGCTCCAATTACAAAGTAACGCTTCTGGAAATGAGGATTTTTCAAAATTAATTCAAGAGAGTAGAGGGCGAATTCAATCTATGGCATTGATTCATCAATTACTCTATGAACATGATGATTTAAGTGGGGTAGAAATGAAAACTTACCTCGAAAAACTGGTTTTAAAATTGGACGCATCGTATGGATATCATGAGACACAAACCAAATTCGATGTGGATACTATTAAGCTAAACATAGACACTGCCATTCCTATTGCGTTGGTCGTAAACGAACTTTATACCAATTCTATCAAGTATGCATTTGAGAATGTGCAAACCCCTACAGTCCAAATAGTTTTAAAAGATGAAAAAGAGTTTTTACAACTTATAGTAAGTGATAATGGAAATGGCTATGATATAGGAAATACGCCTAAAAACTTTGGAAGTAAATTAATCAAATCGTTTTCTAGACAGCTAAAAGCCACCGTTACTACTGTGTCTAATAACTTGGGAACAAAAACAGAACTAATAATAACACGATATGAAATTAACTAAAAACTCCGAGAACCTAAAAATCTTAATAGTAGAAGATGAGGCGCTTATTGCGGATCATCTGGCGGAAGTTTTAGCGTCTAAAGAATATACAATCGTGGATATTGTAGATAATGCAGACGATGCTTTTGAGGTTTTGAAATCAAAAGAAATTGACATAGCCCTTTTGGATATACATCTGATAGGTGTACTCAATGGTATAGATGTAGCCATAGAAATTAACGAAAAGTATAAAATTCCATTCGTTTACTTAACTTCTAATACAGATCCTCGAACCATAGAGAAGGTAAAACAAACCGTACCGTTTGGTTTTATTGTGAAACCATTCCAAGAAGATGATTTGAAACCAACCATAGATATAGCTTATTTCAATTGGAAAAATCAATCCAATAAAAGAGTTGTTAATTCTAATGAAGATGATCATATTTTTATCAAAGAAAAACATAAATTGATAAAAGTAGCATACAAGGATATCGTGTGCCTAGAGGCGTGTGACAATTACTGTAAAGTACATACTAAAACAGAGCGGTTTATGCTCAGCAAAACGCTGAAATCCTTGCAAGAGAAATTACCAGTAGAAATGTTTTTCAAAACACATAGGTCGTATATTATCAATTACAATTATATAGAATCTATCTTGCCAAAATCGGTCTTGATTAACGATAAAGAAATACCGCTGAGTGAAACTGGACGAAGAGCATTGCTCGAAAAAATAGAATCTTGGTAAGGAATAGTAGTGACAAATTAAATTTAAAATGCGATTTATAAGGAACGTTTTATTGTTATTTTGGTGAATATACAGAAACGAGTGTGCACATGTTCTTGCTCAATTCATTCCAGTTTTCTACTACCAAATCCAGCTCGGCAATACAGCAAGTGTTCAAGAATATAGCCTCTCCACTAAGATGAAGAACCAATTCACTAATACCAGGATTGTGACTATAAAGGTAAACGCAATCGTGTCGATCATCTACGGTGTTTAAAATTGATAAAAGGTCAGATACCAACGGCAAATAGGCTTTCTTGGTTTCAATAATGTCCACTATATTGTAATTGAGTTCATGTGCCATCAGTCTAGCAGTTGATCTCGCTCTTACTGCACTACTCGATATCATTAGATTTGGAGTAGTTCCATTTTTGAGAATCAAATTTGCCATCTTTGGAGCGTCTCGTTTCCCTCGCTCATTTAGCGGTCTTAAAAAATCATTTGGTGTATTTCTGTCCCAATCTGACTTTGCATGACGTATAAGGTATAGTTTTTTAGACATGCTTTTAGGCTACCTTTAATTTACTAATTTTAGACTCATTAAATTTTTCTTTTGCGTATGTCAAATCTATTGTTAATTTAGTCACATTCATAGTAGGACCTTCAAACATTGCGTCAGTAAGGATAGCTTCACATATAGAACGCAAACCTCTAGCACCTAATTTCAATTCCATCGCTTTATCTACAATAAAATCAATAACTTCATCAGTTATTTCTAAAGCTATGCCATCAATAGCAAATAACTTTTCATATTGTTTTACCAAAGCGTTTTTGGGCTCTTTAAGAATTCTGATAAGCGTTGGTTTGTCCAGTGGATTCAAATAGGTAAGCACTGGGAAACGTCCGATTAACTCTGGAATCAATCCGTATTTTTTGATGTCCAATTGGTTTACATACGAAAGTGTATTTTCTTTTACATCTTCCATTCCATCGCTAGATCCAAAACCTATAGATTGTGTTTTTATTCTTCGCTCAATGATTTGCTTGATACCATCAAAAGCACCTCCACATATAAATAAAATGTTCTTAGTATCTATCTGTACCATTTTTTGATCTGGGTGTTTTCTTCCTCCCTGAGGTGGTACACCTACGGTAGATCCTTCAAGTAGTTTTAACATTGCTTGCTGTACCCCCTCTCCAGAAACATCTCTAGTTATAGAAGGATTATCACTCTTTCGAGCTACTTTATCTATCTCGTCTATAAATACTATTCCTCGTTCGGCAGCAGCCACATCATAGTCCGCAGCTTGCAATAACCTAGAAAGAATACTCTCTACATCTTCACCTACATATCCAGCTTCAGTCAGTACAGTAGCATCTGCTATGGTAAATGGTATGTTGAGCATTTTTGCAATCGTTTTTGCAAGTAAGGTTTTACCCGTTCCAGTCTCTCCAACGATGATTACATTTGACTTTTCAATTTCAATTTCTTCTGCATCTTCTTCTTGAAGTAATCTTTTATAATGATTGTAAACCGCTACAGAAAGCACCTTTTTTGCATCCTCCTGACCGATTACAAACTCATCCAAGCGAGCGAGTATCTCTTTGGGTTTAAGTAAGGTAAGGTTGTGTTCCAATTCTGATTTGTTGGCTTGACCAAACTCTTCTTCCACAATATTTCCCGCCTGACTGATGCAGCTATCACAGATGTGTCCTGTGATTCCAGCGATTAATACTTCTACTTCTTTTTTTTGTCTTCCACAGAAAGAACATCTTACATCTTGTTTTGCCATAAATGCAAATATACCCAAACCTAATAAATTTAATGATGTTTTGAGCAAATATTTTATCTCCCATTTTTGCGATATCCGTTTTGAGTTTCTTCTTTTGGGCGTGCCCCGATGGGTCAGGCTATCCGCTATATCTCCAATAGAAAAAATTGGAGGATGCCGCTCCTATCCTTCACGCAGGTTGTCGTGAGCGACTTGGAGTGCTGCGAATGATACTACTTTTATTGTTTTTTTCTTGAAGTTCATGTGATATAAATTTTCTTGTTATTTGCGTGAGGGATAGAAGCGGCATCCTTCCAAAGCTGTTTTTTAAGCTTTGGAAGATATAGCGGATAGCCCGACCCGGATGGGACACGCCCTAACTATTAACGCTATTCCTATTGGTGTTTTTTGAATGTGCAAAAAAATGTGAAGCACAAAAAAAACCGTTCCTTTCCAAAGAAAAAAACGGTAATTGTAGTTGTTGTAGTGTTGTTGTCTTAATTCAAAAGTAGCTTATTTATTGAGAAAGCGTATTTATATATTGCGAATACAATAAAAACAATGACGAATAGATTTAAATTAGAGATGAAAAATAGTTGTTTGTAGAGTTGTAGTTTAATTGTAGCTTTGCATACCCTTTTAAAAAAAAGAAAACGAATGCAAAAAATAGAATTAATGGCACCCTGTGGAAACTGGGAGTCGATGAGAGCAGCTGTGATGGCTGGAGCAGATAGTGTGTATTTTGGCGTTGAGCAGATGAATATGCGAGCTCGTGCTACAGCTAATTTTACGGTAGATGACCTAAAAGAAATAGGAGAATATTGCAACAGTCATAACGTACGAACCTACTTGACTTTAAATACCATTGTATATGATCATGATTTATCTATTGTAAAAACACTTATTTCAGCAGTTAAAGAACATAACATTACGGCTGTTATTGCTGCAGATCAAGCGGTACTTAATAATGCTCGTACTGCTGGTGTAGAAGTGCATATATCCACACAGTTAAATGTTACCAATCTCGAAACTGTTAAGTTTTATGCCTTATTTGCCGATGTTATGGTGCTTTCAAGAGAATTGAGTTTGACGCAAGTACGAAAAATCACAGATGGAATCTCAAAAGAAGACGTAAGAGGTCCTTCGGGAAATCTCATTGAGATAGAAATTTTTGGTCATGGAGCGTTGTGTATGGCAGTAAGTGGTAAGTGTTATCTGTCATTGCACTCCAATAACTCATCTGCCAATAGAGGTGCATGTGTGCAAAACTGTAGAAGAACCTACACTGTTATAGATAATGAATCGGGTAACGAATTAGAGATAGACAACCAATATATCATGTCTCCCAAAGATTTATGTACCATTTATTTTCTTGATCAAGTAGCGGATTCTGGAGTTAAAGTCTTGAAAATAGAAGGTAGAGGAAGGGCTCCCGAATATGTTAAAACAACTATTGAAACATATCGTGAAGCTATTGATGCATTGCAAAATGGAACCTATTCACAAGAGAAAGTAAAGGGGTGGATGGAACGCCTAGAATCTGTTTACAATAGAGGTTTTTGGAGTGGATATTACCTTGGTCAGAAAATGGGAGAATGGCATGACGGTAGTGGGTCTAAAGCTACTCAGAAGAAAGTTTACATCGCCAAAGGAGCTCATTATTATCCAAAACCGCAGATAGCAGAGTTTTTAGTTGAGGCTCAAAAAATAAAAAAAGGAGATAAAATATTGATTACTGGTCCTACAACTGGAGTGATAGAAATGGAGCTTGATGAAATTTATGTCAATGGCCAACCTGCAGAAGAAGCAGTAAAAGGAGATCAGTTGACTTTTAAATGCGACAGAATCCGCACTACCGATAAGCTTTATAAAATGATTCCAAATCCTGATGTATGATAGCGGTAACGTTACAGAGAAATAAATGTATCGGATGCAACTATTGTTTTGAAATAGCTCCAGATATGTTTCGTATGTCAACTAAAGATGGAAAAAGCATATTGGTCAATGGAGAGGATAAGCGAGGTTTTGCCACTGTTAGGGTGCATGATGAATATGAAGATAAAGCCAATCAATGTAAGGAGGTTTGTCCCGTAAAAATCATTAAAGTACATCAATGCAAAGTAAAAAAATAATATTTTTTTACTTACTGTTTGGTAGTTAAAAAAAAGCTTTTATATTTGCACTCCTCAAATGAGAGATTGGCCCATGGTGTAACTGGCAACACGTCTGTTTTTGGTACAGAAGAGTCTAGGTTCGAGCCCTAGTGGGCCAACTTGTTAAAAGCACGATATAACCCCGTAAGCATTTTGTTTACGGGGTTTTTTGTTTGTATATGGTAGGTTTGTGTAATGCTTGTTTATACGGTATATAAGGCTTTTTTCTTAAATTTGCGTTCACTCATGTTTTTATCAAATCTAAATAATAATCAACGTATTAAATTCAATTATTTAAACAGATTGGTTTACTCCATTAGGTAGAATCTTATATATTTACAAAGTGTTTACTGTACGATATTGTACGTAAACTTTTGTCGTGTCCAGACAAGTAAACACACTTAAATAACAATCCCTTAGAGCCTTATTTGGAACTAAAGGAGTTTCGTTTTAAGTGCTTTTTGTAACGATATATAAGTTTTTACGTATTGTAAAGTATTATACAATATGAAAATTTTAATATATTTGCATTATGAAAACGAAAAAAAGTAAGGGAAAAAGACTTAACTGGTCATTACTGAAAGATGTTAAGCCTGTCAAATTGAATGAATCAATTACTAAAGGTAGGCAGTTATCTGAAACTACTTGGTTGCCTAAAGAAAAGCAAAACTTACAAAGCATTTCGTTAGTTCCGTGATAATTACAAAAAAAGGTTATGAATTAAATTTTATTCAAACCGATAACTGTAATGATGATACGCCCCATAAATTCACCTCAATATTTACTTTTTACTCCCCTATAACTAAACTAAAATACGTGATTAGGGCGGAATTTCACGAGCCTAATGTTTTTTCAGTAAAGTTTTATGCTTAAAAACACAGTAAAAGTGTTAGAAAGTATAATGTAATCACTAACAAGGGGGATGCGATAAACATACTCGTAACCACAGCTAAAGTAGTTCCTTACCTTTTAAAAGAATATCCTAATGCAAGTTTTAGTTTTACTAGTGCAAGAACCATAGAAAGAAACAAGTATGTTGAAAATATAGTAAATAACCAACGTTTTATCATTTATGCCGAATTGTCTAAGCGATTAATAAGAAATGAAACGTTTGCACATTTTTTATATCCTGAAATAAGTGGTTATATATTAGTGAATAGATGTGATAATAACGTGATTGAAAAGGAACGTATTATTGTGAAAATGTTTCGTGATACCTATTCTGAACTACCTAGAATAAGGTAGTAAATATAGTGTTTGCGTTCACTATTGCAATCATTCTATTTTTTCAAGAGGTTTAACGTATTGATATACAGGTGTTTCAGTTAGTTAGTAATCTTATTTCATATTCCACTAAAAATCGTTAATAACTCATAGTTGGCTATCCGTTATTGAACAAGATAGCATGTACATTTACAATTACTTTTGAAAAACATAAACGATGATTACAGTAGCTATAATAGAGGGAGGGTATAGTCATGAAAAGCAAATTTCTTTAAAAAGTTCGCAAACCGTACAAGCCAATCTTGATGAAAACAAATACAGAACCATTAGAGTAAGAATAGATGAAAATGGATGGATAGCTTACACCAACTCTGGAAAGATGAGTCCCGTAGATAAGAATGATTTTAGTGCGGTATTGGCAGGAGAAAAAGTCAAATTTGATTATGCGTTTATTGTAATTCATGGCACACCAGGAGAAGATGGTAAGTTGCAAGCTTATTTTGATATGCTTAACATTCCTTACAATACGTGTAGTCAAATGCTAGCGACTTTGACGTTTGATAAATATGTCTGTAATCGTTTTTTAGAAAATTTTAATATTCCTGTTGCCAAAGCAATCATTATTAATAAAAATCAGCATTTTGATAGCAAAGAAATCTGTGCTAAAATAGGTTTGCCTTGCTTTGTGAAGCCAAATGATGGAGGGAGTAGTTTTGGTGTAACTAAGGTTGAGAATGTATCGCAGTTGGCAGATGCTATTGCTCTAGCAACCGCAGATGGCAATGGGACGCAGGCGTTGATAGAATCTTTTTTGGAAGGAAGAGAGGTTACCAATGGAGTATATTTAGGAAAGCAAGGTGTTCATGTTTTGCCTATCACAGAGATTGTTACCGATAACGGTTTCTTTGATTTTGATGCTAAATATAAGGGAGAATCTGAAGAAATTACACCTGCACCACTTTCGTTTGAGTTGACTGCTAAAGTAAAAGAGACTACAAGAACTATTTACGAATTGATGAATTTAACTGGCATAGCGAGAATGGATTATATAATAGTAGATGGCGTACCTCACCTTATCGAAATAAACACCGTTCCGGGTCAATCTGCTCAAAGCATTATTCCGCAGATGGCAAAAGTAGATGGGATTCCATTAAGTCAGATTTTTGATGAAATTATTGAGTTGTCTCTTTTTGATACAGAACAGCTTAGCTCAATCAAAAATTAACAAAGAAGAATTTACGATTTTTTAGATGTATTTCAATGTTGATTTGGTATCAGCAGAAGAGTTTGTCGAGGTTTCAAATACGAGAAATAGTCTGGTGGACTTAGGAATTGAAAAAATAGCTACCTTTGTTATCTGTCAAATCCAATACATATGCTACAAAACTTAGACTTTTCAAAAATAATATTCATAGACATAGAAACAGTTCCTACGGTTTATCAATTTAAAGATTTAGATAAAAGAGGGCAAGAATTGTGGGCTAAAAAAACTCGATTTTTACAAGAGAGAGAAGAAGTATCCGCAGAAGAAATATATCAAAGAGCTGGTATTTATTCAGAGTTTGCAAAAGTTGCTTGCATCAGTATTGGTATGTTGATTCAAAAAGATGGAGAAAAACAGATTCGGCTAAAATCATTTGCTAGTTTTGATGAAAAAGAACTTTTGCAAGAGTTTATAGATATAATGGATACCAAATTTGAACATCCAAGTTATATGTTATGTGCGCATAACGGTAAAGAATTTGACTATCCCTTTTTGTCTAGGAGAATACTTATCAACGGATTGAAATTGCCAAAATCTCTAAATATAGCGGGTAAAAAGCCGTGGGAGATTAATCACTTAGACACGATGGAACTGTGGAAGTTTGGAGATTATAAACACTACACTTCTTTAGAATTACTGACCTATGTATTTGATATTCCTACACCAAAAGACGATATTGATGGCAGTCAGGTAGCTTCAGTTTTTTACGATGAAAAAGATATTGATAGAATCATTACCTATTGCGAAAAAGATGTCATAGCAACTATTCAATTGATGCTTAGATACAATGGGCAACCTTTGATCGATGAGGCTTTTATGATTTCAACGTGATGCGTTTTCGGAGATGCCCTTAACTTATATATTGGTAGCTTTCAATAGTGGGTTATATATGAAGTTGAAAGATGCAACATATTGTTTAGTAAGTGGTTATAAAGTGGTTAATTTAAGGGAAATTTATTTTTTTTGTAATGTGTTGGTATATAGGCGTGTATAGGTTTTTTTTATGAAAAGGGTTTTGAAAATATGTAAGATGCGTTATGAATAGCATGAAAAATAATATCAATTTCAAGTATTATAAAACTTTAATCGTATTCCTTTTTTTTTAACTTTGTGCAAACGCTATAAAATAGTTTCATGAAATATAAAAGAATCCTTTTAAAACTTAGTGGTGAGGCGCTAATGGGAGAAAAGCAATTTGGTATAGACAATAATCGTCTGATGCAATATGCTAAAGAGATAAAAGCCATACAAGAAGCGGGAACGCAAATCGCAATAGTAATTGGAGGTGGAAATATTTTTAGAGGTGTACAAGCCGAACGAGGAGGAATGGATCGTACTCAAGGAGATTATATGGGGATGCTCGCTACTATGATAAATAGTATGGCGTTGCAGTCAGCGTTAGAGTCAATAGGTCTCGAAACTAGACTTCAATCTGCTATCACAATGAAAGAAGTGGCAGAGCCATTCATAAAAAGAAAAGCCGTTAGACATTTGGCGAAAAATAGAATAGTAATTTTTGGGGCAGGTACAGGTAATCCATTTTTTACCACAGATTCAGCAGCAGCTTTAAGAGCAATAGAAGTAGAAGCAGATGTTATTCTTAAAGGTACTCGTGTGGACGGTATCTACAATATGGATCCCGAAAAAAATCCAGAAGCTATCAAGTTTGATAACTTAACTTTTGATGAAGCTTATAAAAAAGGGCTTAACGTGATGGATATGACTGCTTTTACACTCTGTAAAGAAAACAAAATGGAATTAATCGTATTTGATATGAATCAACCTGGCAATTTAGTAAAAGTAGTAAAAGGAGAGGGTATCGGTACGTTAGTTGCCGTTTAACATATAGAAATGTTACAGATTTAGTAATGCATTAAAAATAAAATTATGACAGAAGAAATAAATATGCTAATGACCGATACTGAGGATGGAATGAAAGGCTCATTGGAGCATCTAAAAACAGAATTGGTAAAAATACGAGCCGGTAGAGCAACACCGTCTATGCTCGACAACGTAAAAGTAGATTACTACGGCACACCTACACCACTTAGCCAGATAGGAAATGTAAATACTTTAGATTCACGTACACTGACTGTGCAGCCTTGGGAAAAATCAATGCTTAGTGAAATAGCAAAAGGCATAATGAATGCAAATTTGGGATTAAATCCCCAAGATAACGGAGAAATGATTATTATCTCTATTCCAGTTCTTACAGAAGAAAGACGTAAAGACCTTGTGAAAACAGCTAGGGCAGAAGGAGAAAAATGCAAAGTTAGTATCCGATCTAAGCGAAAAGAAGCTAACGACTTTATCAAGTCATTAAAAAATGATGGGTTGAGCGAAGATCAAGTAAAAAACTCCGAAGACAATGTGCAAGAACTTACAAACAAATTCATTAAAGAGGTAGATGCTTTAATTGATTTGAAAGAGATTGATATAATGAAAGTATAAGTATGAAAATTAAATTATTATCCTCAGTTTTATTAGCTGGGCTTTTTTTCTTTTCATCCTGTGAAGAGAAAACAGTAGAAAAAGAAAGTAATATCCCCAATGCATCAAAGGAGATTGTAGAGCTTGAGAAAGAAATTAAACTAGAACCTTTTACTCCTGCCGAGGCAGCATCATTGCGTGCAGATGTATTGTCATTGATAGATCAATCTGAGATCATGTTTGAAGAATTGTTTGTTTTGGATAGTATAGATGCCTCTGAGGCTATTATTACCGCAAAAGCAGATAGTGCATTGGAAGTCTATACTGCTTTTATGATTCAAATGAAAGAAACTAGCGAATCTGCACGACCTGAAACAGAACAATTTATTAAAGCTTCAGGAAAATTGATTTATCATTTTATGACCATAGCTAAAGTGCATAAAGATTATGCCAGCAAATTGTCAGTTTTTGAAGACGAGTGGACAGATGAGGATTGGAACGAATGGACGAGTATTGTAGATCCTCAATATCAAGATTGGATAAATGCAAAAGAAGAATTTAAAACCGTATTATCTGTATTTGAGGCAGAGCATCATAAATAATATTGGCTGTTTTGAAAAATGATATTGGTATGAAATTGTAGTAACTTTAGTTGCCGAAAATTTAAAGATAATAGTATTATTTTGAGCTCGATTTCAATATTAACAGAATAGAACAGTACAAACTCCCAATGAAATTTAAAGCGCAACTTTTTTTTACAAGCTCAATAATGATTCTTAGTTTAGGGTTGATGCAATGTGCCGAAAGCATCCCTAATAACCAAATCTCTGATGAAAAAGCTTACGAGATAGTACCACTTACCAAATCTTGGGAAAAAGTAGTGCCGCATCAAGAAATTCCTGAAGGATTGCATTCTCTGAGTGCTGCAAGTTGCGGAGCTTGTCATCAAAAACATTACGAAGAATGGAAACTTTCGACACATTCGCATGCTTGGACAGATTTGCAATTTCAAGCAGAATTAAAAAAAGAGTCCAGCCCTTTTATGTGTATCAACTGCCATGTGCCATTGCAAAACCAACAAGAATATATCATCAAGGGATTAATCAATGGCGATATTTATCAACCTGTAAAAGAAAAAAATCCCAACTTTAATTATGATTTACAACAAGAAGGTATAAACTGTGCAAGTTGCCACGTAAGAAACAATACCATAATAGGGCCAACAGGGACAACTAAAGCCCCTCATGCAGTAGAGAAAAACACAGCACATTTATCTGAAAATTTGTGTATCTCTTGTCACAATGCTGTAGCCGTTATCACTCCTACATTGGCATGCTCTTTTGAAACTGGAGATGAATGGAAGGCAGGACCTTACGCAGAGGAGAAGAATTGTAAGTCATGTCATATGGAAGGGGTTACTAGAGAAATAGTGAAGGGTTATGGAGAGCGAAAAAGTCATTATCATTTTTTTGCAGGGTCAGGCATACCTAAGTTTGATAGTGTAACCACTAAGATGCTCAATGGTTTGGCGTTTTACCCATCGGAGGTGTCGGTGTCTGATAGTCTTCGATTTTCGATTCAACTAAAAAATGAATTTGCAGGGCATAAAGTGCCAACAGGAGATCCAGAACGTTTTATTCTGATTAAAATCCAATTGTATAATGCGGAAGGTTCTTTAGTCAAAGAGCAAATAGATCGAATAGGAGAACATTGGGAGTGGCATCCAGCTGTAAAGAAAATTTCGGATAATAATCTATTGCCAAAGGAATCCAGAATCTATTCATTTGCATATGCAAACAAAGAGCCTGGTAGCTATACGTTAAAAGTAGCTGTAGAAAAACACAGATTGAGTAAAAAGAATGCAGATTATAATAAACTTGGAGCTGCCTATCCCCTGTTTGTGACTATCTTTGAAGAAGCTTATGTTGTTAAATTTTAGTATTATCTTGTTTTTGTGTTGGTATTAATGTTACCTTTCCCTTATCTAACTTTACCTTTTATGTATCTAATGCATAAAATAATGAAAATCTAAGCGTGATTGTGCATGAAAAAAGTATTTTTGTTTACAATTCATAATAGAAAACAATTGCAAATGAGATATTTTTATTCAGTTTTAGTGCTAATGCTTTTTTCAAACCTACTATTGGCACAAAAATCAGGAACCGTTAGAGGTACAGTTTACGACAAGGCATCTGGAGAGCCGGTTTTGTTTACCAATGTAGTAATAGAAGGAACGAGTAAAGGTAGAGCAACAGATTTGAATGGATTATATCAAATTGGTGATTTAGCACCAGGAGTGTACACTTTGGTCGTAACCAATGTAGAATACGAAAGGCTAACTAAAGAAATTGAAATTAAAGCAGGAAGAATTACTACTCAAAATTTGTATTTAGCTAAAGGTAAGGTGCTAGAAGGTGTAACCGTAAGTGCAGATCATTCCAATGATGTGAAAAACGTTAATTCTTCAACTATAAAAGCAACCAGTAAAGATATTAGTAGAGTTGTTTCTACTGGTGGAGAACCGGATTTAGCTACTTATTTTCAAACAGTTCCTGGAGTAGTTACTACAGGAGATCAAGGGGGGCAAATGTATGTAAGAGGAGGTTCTCCTGTTCAAAACAAGGTGCTTCTTGAGGGAATGATTGTGTATAATCCATTCCATAGTATCGGGTTCTTTTCTGTGTTCGATACAGAACTGATCAAAAATGCAGACATATACACTGGTGGATTTGGAGCAGAATATGGTGGCCGTATTTCATCTATAATGGACGTTACTACCATTGATGGTAACAAGAAAAAAATGGGAGGAAAAGTATCTGTCAATCCATTTGGAGCTAAGCTAACGCTCGAAGGTCCTTTAAAGAAATTAAACGAAGATAATCTAAACGCTTCTACTATTTCTTATATCGTATCAGCTAAAACATCTTATTTAGACAAAACCTCTAAATCACTTTATTCCTATGTAGATACCGCTGGGCTGCCGTTTAGCTATACAGATATTTTTGGTAAAATAAGCATCAATAGCCCAACAGGAAGTAAATTTAATGTCTTTGGATTCAATTTTAATGACAAGGTTAAATGGAAAGCTTTAGGAGATTTAGGGTGGAATTCATTTGGAGTGGGAAGTAATTTTGTATTGTTACCATCGGGTTCGCCAACACAAATCTCAGGTAAATTTGGTTACTCAGATTATAAAATACAGTTGGTGCAAAATGGAGATACTATTAAAAGTAGTGGGATTAATAATTTTAATCTAGGATTTGATTTTAAAGTGTTTAATAAACAGAATGTTATTAAATATGGAGTTGAGGTAAGTGGATTTTCTACAGATTTTAAATTTAAAAATTCGGTAAATAGAGTCATTCAACAACAAGACAATACCACTCAAATTGGAGCTTATTTGGACTATAAAATCATCAAAGGAAAAATGGTTATAAATCCCGGTCTTCGAGTTCAGTATTATGCCTCATTGGGGAATACTTCTTTAGAACCTAGATTGGGATTGAAGTATAATGTAACCGAAAAGTTTAGATTAAAAGCTGCGTCAGGGATTTATTCTCAAAACCTCATAGCTGCAAACTCAGATAGAGATGTTGTAAACTTATTTTATGGGTTTTTATCTGGGCCAGATAACTTGCAAGATGAAATAATCACTCCAAACGGAACTAAACAAAGAAAGCATAAATTGCAGAAAGCAACCCATTTTATATTTGGAGCAGAACAGGATCTTGGTAAGCACGTGTCTATTAATGTGGAAGGTTATTATAAAATATTCAATCAGTTGACCAATATCAATAGAAATAAAATATACGAAGATAATAGCAGCAACAGACTCATACCAGACGTGCAAAAGAAAGATTTTATAATCGAATCTGGTTCTGCCAAAGGTGTGGATGTTGTGATGTCATACAATACAAAAAGATTATATGTTTGGTTAGTCTATTCTTTGGGTAAAGTAGATCGTTGGAATGGTGTAGATACCACTTATGCGCCTGTGTTTGACAGAAGACATAACGTAAATCTTGTTACGACCTATTTCTTAGACAAAGACAAAAATTGGGAAGTCGATTTTAGATGGAATTTAGGTTCGGGATTACCTTTTACGCAAACACAAGGTTACGGTCATTTACCAACATTCAACAATGGTATAGGAACAGATATTACCACTCAAAATGATAATGAACCGACTATCGTTTATGGAGATTTAAACGGAGGAAGATTACCTGTTTATCATCGTTTAGATATTTCTTTGAAACGAACCATCAACTTGAAGAATAGCAAAATGGAATTCAATTTAAGTGTAACTAATGCTTATAATAGAGCTAACTTATTTTATGTTGATAGAGTTACTACTAAAAGAGTTAACCAATTACCTGTACTTCCTAGTTTAGGATTTAGTTGGAAGTTTTAAATAGAAATAAATACTACTTTGGCTTTGCTGAATTTTGTTCGGAACTAAATTTAAGTAGTCTTAAAATAAACCTCCTTGCGTATAGCCAATATTTTTATCAAGGTGCTTGTATGCCATTTCAGTTGCTTTACGTCCTCTAGGCGTACGCATAAGATATCCTTCTTGTATCAAGAATGGTTCGTAAACCTCTTCAATGGTTCCTGAGTCTTCTCCAACAGCCGTAGCTATGGTGGTTAGACCAACAGGACCTCCTTGAAATTTATCAATTATAATAGAAAGAATTTTATTGTCCATTTCATCTAAGCCATGTTGATCTACATTTAAAGCCTCAAGCCCAATGTCGGTGATGTTTGGTGTGATAGTTCCGTCACCTTTTATTTGAGCAAAATCTCGTACTCTACGTAGTAGTGCGTTTGCAATTCTTGGAGTGCCTCTGCTTCTGGAAGCTATTTTATATGCAGCTTCGTATTCAATAGGGATGTTCAATATGCCAGACGAACGCTCTACAATATCAGTAAGTATTTTTGCATCATAATACTCCAATCTACACGATATACCAAAACGAGCTCTAAGTGGTGCTGTAAGCATACCAGATCGAGTGGTAGCGCCTATTAGTGTAAAGGGGTTTAATGTAATCTGAACGGTGCGAGCATTGGGCCCTGTATCTATAAGGATATCAATTTTGTAATCTTCCATTGCAGAATATAAATATTCCTCTATGACAGGGGATAATCTATGGATTTCATCAATAAATAAAACGTCACCTTCTTCTAAATTGGTTAAAAGCCCTGCAAGATCTCCAGGTTTTTCTAAAACAGGACCAGAAGTTACTTTAAAACCAACACCTAATTCATTTGCGATGATATTCGATAGGGTAGTCTTCCCAAGTCCAGGAGGACCATGTAGGAGTACGTGGTCAAGTGTGTCTCCTCGAAGTTTTGCTGCATCAATGAAAATAGATAAGTTATTGGTTATTTTTCGTTGCCCAGAAAAATCATCAAGTAGTTTGGGACGTAAAACCTTTTCTACCTCTTTGTCAGAGTTGGAGCTCTCGTCACTATGTAGGTCAAATTCTTCAATCATCAGAACAAAGATAATCGGATTACCTTAACATTAGTTTTCTAGGCATAAAAAAAGCCGTTAAAAATAAAATTAACGACTTTTTTTAAACATATCTTGTTGTTTATATAGAGTTTCCAAACACAGAACCTGTAGTGTGGGTAGTCTGTTTTGGATTTACACATAGAACAGGTATTTGATCTTCGTTGGTAATTATTTCTTGTTCGTATCTTGCGCCAAGCATTCCCATCAATGAATTCCTTTGCAGATTCATTATGGTAATAAGATCAATCTCAAGCTCTCCTGCTAAGTCAAGAAGTTGATCTACAAAGTCACCGCTTTTTGTGGTTACGTGTGTGGCACATTTTACTTTCTTATCCTTTAAGTATTTTTTTGCATAAGCTATATTGCCATTCATTTTGTTTCTTAAAAATTCATCGGTTTCTTTTGGAGTAACGATATGAACTTCAGACTCAAAATATCTCGCTAAATCAGCTACAATTTCTAGTTTTTGTTTTGTTTCATTGTGCAAATCAAGAGGAACAAGGATTTTGTCATATCCTTTCTTCTCAATGGGATTGTCTTGAGTAATTATGAAAGGAATTTTAGAACTTGTAACCACTTTTAAGGCATAGCTTCCTGCTACTTTTTGCCATCCGCTAGCTCCGTGAGTACCCATTATTATGATGCTTACTTTCTTTTCTTCAGCCACATCTCCTATATCCTCAAATATACTACCAACTTGTACAAAAGACTCTACTTTAATGTTAGAATTATACCTATTAAGATAATCGATTTCTTCTGCAATTTTTTCTTCAGCCTTTGGTGCATCAGATTCTTTATCAATAATATTTAATAAAAATACGTCTGCGCCTATTGATTCAGCTAAATCGGCAGCATGTGTCATAGCTGTGTGCGATACAGCTGAAAAATCTGTCGGTACTAAAATTCTTCGTTTGTTCATAATCATTTAATTATTTATACTATTTTTTTAATTCTAATTTGTTAGTTTAATGTGCCTCAAGCACACCTTCTGCCGAAACAGAAGCGGTTGATTTATTCGAGTCTCCCATTGTACAGGTTCCGTTAAATTCAGCCCCCGATTCAATGTTGAGTCTCTTGGTTGTAATGTCACCATCTATTTTTGCAGTATTTTTTAAGGTCAAAAGATTCCCTACCTTTATTGTTCCAGTAATCAAACCTTCTACATCTGCGTCTAAACAATAAATATCACCCTCTATAATTCCAGTAACACCTATTACAACTCTACCTTTAGTGGTTACTGTACCTTTGACTTGACCATCTATCCTGATATTACTCTCAGAATTTATTTCTCCAGTAATATTGGTGCCTTCAACGATTCTATTTAACCTTTCAGGTGAGTTAGTGTTGCCTTGTTTGGTAGTTGTATTGTTATTTGATTTAAACATAATTCAAGTTGTTTGTATGAAATAAATAGCGTTATTAATCTTCTTTTGGAGTGTTTTCTTCGGCTGTCATCGTTTTGATATAAACTTCTGAGAAATCAGCTATTTTAAGACCATTGTTGAAATAGCTTCTAACCTCAGAATGAAACATCGTATAGTTTTCGGCATACCAAAGTATTAGAATAGGAGCATCTTCCATCATTAAAGCCTCGGCAGCAGCAAAGTTGTTGTAACTCGTAGCATTGTCTATGGCAGTTTTTCCAGCTAAAAATAAAGAGTCAAATGCTGGATTTACATATCTCATCGTGTTAGGGTAAGATGGTTCATCTAACGTTGAAGGTACATCACCTCCATATAAAATAGATAAAAAGCTCTCAGGAGAAGGGAAGTCAGCGACCCAAGATGCTCTGTAAATTTCAGATTTACTGAATTTTGAATGCTCGATTTTTTTCTTAAAAGAAACTTGGTCTATACTTAACTTAATGTTTAGTGTTTGTTTTAACTGACGTTCTACTTCAGTAGAAACAAGCTTGTGAACATTACCTCCAAGGTTAATTTCTAGGGTGGTCTCAGGAAAACCTTCTCCGTTTGGATAACCAGCCTCAGCTAATAATTCTTTAGCAAGCATAGGATCATATCTATAACCTTTTATTTTTGAAAAATCATAATTGGTAAAAGTCGGTATCTTAGGTGTGATTCCGTGCAGTCCGGGAGTGCCTTGTCCATTAAGAATGTCGTTAACAATGTCATTTCTATTTATTGCATAATTAAAGGCTTTACGTACTAATATGTTGTCAAATGGAGGGCGAGTACATGAAAAACCATAATATTGAGTTTGTAACTCTGGCTGTCTGTCAAGTATAGTTTTAGGTGGATTGTTTTTGAAGTTTTCAATCTTTTCAGAAACTACTTGCGCAATCTTAGAGGAAGGAAGCCCATTAATTATGGATAATTTATTTTGATTAAAATACTCCAGTTGTTTTAATTTACTTGGTAGGAAAACATAAGTTACTGTATCCAAATAGGGTAATGAATTTCCATTTTCATCTTTCAAATAATATTTTTCATTGTATATAAAAGAGAGTTCTTTTGTTATATCTACTGGCTTTATGAATTTGAATGGGCCACAGCCTACGGTCATTTCTTTGCCGTATTTTTCATACGCCTCCTTAGCTATGATGCTGGTGTTGGGCATTGCTAAAGTGTAGATAAAGCTAGGTGATGCTTGATTGAGTGTAAATTTAATAGTGAAATCATCAACAACTTCGATACCTTCTATTTGGTCAGTTTTACCATTGAAGAAATCTTCAGCACCTTTGATGTACGGCTTTACTATCGGATCAAAATTAATTTTAAAATCCTTTGAAGATAGAAGCTCAAAGGTGTATTTTACATCTTCAGCCGTAACGCTTCTACCTTTACCTTCTTTAAAGCAAACGTCATCATGAAATAATACGTCTTTTCTTAAATAAAAAGTATATACCAAACCAGCAGCATCTACTTCCCAATTTTCGGCAACAGCTGATTGTAAAGAAAAGTCTTTGGTGTCATAGCGAATCAATCCGTCATGCAGTTGATTAACAGCGTTAAATGACGAAAGGTCAACAACTTCTATAGGGAATAAAGATTGAAAAGTCTCGTCTTCAGCAATCGTAATCGTACCACCATAAAATAAATCAACTCCGTTTGATTTACGTTTGTTAATTTGTTCATCCTTAATTTCTTCCGTCTCTCCACATCCTACAAAAAGTAAGCTTAGTAAAGTAAATCCTAAAATTGTTTTTTTCATAAAAAATACCTATTATAACTGACAAATATAAATAATAAAAATGGCTATAGCTAAAGAATCTCATGTAAAATCTATTTTTTTTGTAATTACCTCTATAAATGATTGATTGTCTATCTGTTTTTTAATAGGCGTTGATAAAAATAAATGGAGTATTACTTTGATATATCAAAAAATGAAGTTAATATTGCCTCTTAAACCAAGAATGTGAAATCAAACCAGCTAACTATGGTGATGTTTTACTTACTTAAATAAGGATATGAAAAGGCTACTATTAATATTATTGACTTTTATAACAGTTGTTACTGTTGCTCAAAACGAAACGAGTATTGTTCACGAAGGTCACTATCAAGGTAAAAATTTATACGTTCAAAATCCCTTCGCAAGTAGTGGAGTAGGTTTTTGTGTTATAAAAGTAACTGTCAATGGCGATGCAACAACAGACCAAATTGCATCCAGTGCTTTTGAAGTAGATTTTGCAAATCTAGATCTTAAATTAGGAGATCCAGTTGTGGTTAAAATTATTCATAAGACCGACTGTCAGCCAAAAGTGCTTAACCCTGAAGTGCTACGACCAAAAAGTACTTTTCAAACGACAAGCATAAAAGTAGAAAATGGAAATTTGCTTAAATGGTGTACTACTGGTGAGTCAGGTAAGTTAACTTTTATTGTAGAACAATACAGGTGGAATAAATGGATTAAAGTTGGAGAAGTTGATGGTATTGGTACACCTAGTGCAAACTGCTATGAGTTTCAAGTAGAATTGCACTCCGGCACAAATAAGTTTCGTGTAAAACAAGTCGATTTCTCTGGAAAGCCAAAGATTTCGCCATCTACCACAGTTCAGTCTGATGCTCCGGTTTTAACATTATTGGCTCCTAAAGGAAAAAATGCAGAGTTTAGTGGAGAAACACTTTATGAAATATTTGACACTTATGGTAATATGGTCAAAAAAGGATATGGAAAACTTATCGATTGTGGTAATCTTGATAAAGGACTTTTCTATGTGAACTTTGATAATACCACAGGGGAAGTTTGGAACAAGAATAAAAAATAATTAACTCAATATAATTTATTAAGCCTTTTCATAATCTGGAAAGGCTTTTTTTTGCTTAAAATATTAATATATGCTAAATAAAATAGAGCACATAGGAATCGCTGTAAAAGATTTAGATGTTTCGAATGAAATCTATAGTAAGATACTTAATGTGGATCCTTATAAACAAGAGGAGGTGCAGTCAGAAGGAGTAAAGACTTCTTTCTTTAAAGTAGGGGAGAGTAAAATAGAATTGTTGCAGGCTACAAATGAAAATAGTCCTATCGCAAAGTTTATAGATAAAAAAGGAGAGGGGATTCATCATATAGCTTTTGGTGTAGATGACATCGAAAAAGAAATTGCTAGATTAACTGAAGAGGGTTTTGAATTAATTCATACAAAACCAAAATTAGGAGCAGATAATATGAGGGTTGCATTTATGCATCCTAAATCTACTAGCGGAATGCTTATAGAACTGTGTCAGCAAATAAAAGGTTAATTGTTTCTTTGTTTTTGAGGTGGTGTGTTTTTAAGCCAACTGAATTTGCGCCTATAATGTGTTGTTCTGTATCGTCAATAAAAAGAGTTTCACTCGCTTTTAAATTGTTTTGGTTAAGAACATATTCAAAGCATTCTTTATTTGGCTTACGTAATCCTATTTCGTGAGAGTAATAGGTTTCAACAAAAAGGTTTTTAAATAAATTGGTTTCATAATCTTTTTCTATAATTTTAGTAAAAGCATCGTAGTGGATACTGTTGGTGTTACTTAAAAGGAATACCTTATACTTTTTAGCTAATTCTCTGATGAGTCTAATTCTTTCTTTAGGGAGATCTAAAAGCATTTCATTCCAGGCAGAAATAATATCAGATTTGGAGCTTTTAGTTGCAAAATTCGACTGAATAACATCTGTAAACTGTAAACTTGATAATTTTCCTGTTTCTAATTGGTCAAATAAATTGGATTGCTTTTGTTGAGAATAGAAGGTGTCAAAATTTGTAAAGCCTATGTTTTTGAATGCGTTAGCTGTTAAGTTATAGTCGATATTTAAGATGACTCCACCGAGGTCAAAAATAATATTTTTAATTTCTTTTAAATCAATTGCCATTTTTCTTGTTTAATTCAAAGCAAAGGTGCACATTTGCAACCGCATTTCAAAATTAATCTTTGAAATGGGCCCTTAGCTCAGTTGGTTAGAGCACCTGACTCATAATCAGGGGGTCGAAGGTTCGAGCCCTTCAGGGCCCACAGCGAGAGAAACCCTTGAAAACATTAGTTTTCAAGGGTTTTTTTTGTTTTAATTCTTTAATCGAGATATTACGAATGAAAACTTAAAGAGCTTATCGTTCGAATTGAAAAATGCTGATTCAAATCCTAGTGGTATTTTGGATGCCTTAAATTTAGGCGATCTAACTATTCCAGATTTAGTTAATCGATTAACTGAATTGAATGTTTTATAAGTAGCATTTTCCAAATCGATAGTCATGTCTTTAATAGATATAGCGATTGTTCTGTGCTTTTTTTTTGTTAAGGTTTCTATGGTTTTCCAAAAATCTTGTTGGGGTTGTTTTCCAACGTATAAACGTGGTCTTTTAATTCTTGTACCCACTCTTCAGGTTTTTTAGAGTCATCAAATGCGCTTGCGGGAATAGCTTTTCCAAAAGTAATGTGTATCTTTTTTCCATTTTGACGATACATTTCATCAGCAAGAAAAAACATCTCAATATTAGCTTTGATACCTAGTTTTTTTCTCCAATATGCAAGATTGTAGAATTTGTTAGAGTTGCTAGCTTCTATATGTACGGGTATGATGGGTTTGTTGTATTGTGTTGATTTTTGAATGATGCTTTTTTTCCATTGTAGGTCTTTTATGACTTTTCCCTCTTGTCTTCTGGATACCATTCCTGCTGGAAATAAGATGAGGCAATTGTCACTTTTATATACCTCTTCAAATCGGTCTCGGTAGCTCTTGTCATTTTTACCATGTTTGTTTACAGGGATAAAAACATTGTCCATTGGCTTTACTTGCATCAATAGATCATTAACGAAAAATTTCATATCGCTTCTTACGTCTAGGCAAATCCGTAGAAGTGCTGTTCCGTCAAGTCCGCCAAGTGGGTGGTTGGCCACAATGAAAACGCCACCCGTTTTTGGTAGGTTTTCTATGCCTTCGTGTGTGATTATCGGTCCCATTTCGGCAAGTCCAATGTCTAAAAAACCTATTTGCGTATCGTTTCGTGTTCTGTAGAATAAACTGTTCAATTCGTCTTCGTGAACTGTTCGCGTAATGTAATTTAAAATGAATTTTGGCATCCATTTTAATAGACTTGGTTTTTTGTCTCTTATTGCTTTTTCTACATTGATTAATCGATCCTTTTCGGGTACGTCTATCTTGATTGCTTTAATTTTTTTGCTCATTCTATTGGTTTGTAAAGAATTGTAAGTCAAACGTATAAATATAACGCTGTCTTCCTTTGTATGTTGCAAAGTTAAACATAAAAATGATGTGTTCGGAAGAGTTGTTTAACATCTTACTGTTAATAAGAGTCCCACAAATTCCCACTAGTGTTTTAAAATTATTTATGGCTTAAATCAATTGATATATCTGAAAAGTTGCTTAATGATTAAAAAATAATTATGTTTGTGGTCTTGAAAGTTATGCACATATATAATTTATGTGGGTAAATGTGGGAATATTATTTTTAGTTTTACACTTTAAATCAAGCGAGTAAAAAAATGACAGGATACATTGGAGAATATGGTTGTAAAGTTGATGCGAAGGGGCGGTTGCTTCTTCCTGCTGATATGCGCAAGCAATTGTCCCCAGAGGATGCTGAAAGTTTTGTAATTTCTCGTGGAGTTGATGACTGTTTGTCTTTATATACGATGTCTGAATGGGCTCGTGTTATGGAGAAGCTTCGTACGCTGAATAGATTTAAGGTGAAAGATCGAAAATTTGCCCGTATGTTTCAAAAAGGTGCAACAAAAGTTGGGCTTGATTCAAATGGAAGAATTCTTTTGCCTAAAACCTTAGTAGGTTGGGCGGGTATCCAAAAAGACATCGTCATGGTGGCTAATGTGGACTTATGGGAAATCTGGGATAAAAAGCGTTACGATGCGCTTTTGTCTGAAGATTGGTCAGAGTTTGAAGATTTAGCTGCAGAAGTTATGGGCGATGAAAATGGAGAATAAAGAAAAATATCATATACCAGTTTTGCTGAATGATTCGGTGGATATGCTTATTGGCAATCCTTCGGGGGTTTATGTTGATGTCACTTTCGGTGGAGGTGGGCATTCTGCTGAGATTCTTAATCGTTTAAATGATGATGCAAAGTTGTTCGCATTTGATCAAGATGTTGATGCTAGGCAAAATGTACTAGAGGATAAGCGTTTTGTTTTTGTGCCTCAAAATTTTGCGTACGTAAAGAATAACTTAAGGCTGCATCGAGGTTTACCTGTTGATGGTTTGCTTGCTGACTTGGGGGTATCTTCTCATCAGTTCGATACTGCTGAGCGTGGTTTTTCTACTCGTTTTGATGGGGAGTTAGATATGCGAATGAATCAGAAAAGTGATTTGACAGCTCAAGTTGTGGTCAATGAATATGACGAAATGGATCTGTTTAGGTTGTTGAAGACTTACGGTGAATTAAAAAATGCTAGGTCTGTTGCATCCCGTATTGTTTATAGACGTGGTAGTGAGCGTTTGCAAACTATTGATGAGTTAAAGAATGCTTTGGTTAGTTTGGCTCCCCGAAATAAACATGCGCAGTTTTTTGCTAAGGTGTTTCAGGCTATTCGAATTGAGGTAAACCAAGAAATGGAGGTGCTGAAAATGTTGCTGAATCAATTAGACGATGTGGTGGCTTTAGGCGGAAAGATAGTTTTTATAACCTATCATTCTTTGGAGGATCGAATGGTTAAGAATTTCATCAATTCTGGCAACGTTGATGGAGAATTGAATAAAGATTTTTATGGAAATGTTTTGAAGCCTTTTAAGAAGATAACGAGAAAGCCTATCGTGCCTTCAGAAAATGAGTTGGTGCTTAATCCGAGGTCTAGAAGTGCAAAAATGAGAGTGGCAGAAAGAATATGAATAAAAAAAAAGATATAAAAGTAAGTGTAAGAGGTTGGAGTTTCAAGTCTCTTGTTTCTGGTGATTTTCTGTCTGATGGTAGGGTGATGAGAAATTTACCCTACTTAGCTTTTGTAGCTTTTTTGATGGTAATATATGTTGCGTATGGTTATTACGCAGATCATGTCATTAGAGATTTAGCAAACGAAGAGAAGCGTTCGGAAGAATTGTATTCGGAGTTACAGTCTTTGATGGAGGTATATGATATGGAGAGTTTGCAAAGTAAAGTGGCTTCGGAGATAGGGGAGAGAAATATTTTTGAAGCGAAAGATCCGCCAAGAACAATTGAGGTTAAAATAGAAAAAGAAGAAAATAAATAGTGAAAAGTAAAGGTCAAATAGTAAGGGTTTACATCGTGTATATGAGCATGGTGTTTTTTGCTGTGGCTATACTTGGTCGTATTGTTTTTTTGCAGTTTATTACTGGAGACGATTTGTCTCAGGAGGTTAAGAATGCTACAATAAAGTTAAAGCAAGTTGAAGCTCCAAGAGGTAGTGTATTCGCTGATAATGAACAGAAAACTTCTTTGGCTTTGTCTGTTCCTCGATACGATTTGTTTTGGGATGCTACTGTTCCTTCTAAATTGGCTATAGATACTGGTTTGTTAGATTTGGTCGATAGTTTGTCTGTTTTATTTCCTAGTAAACCTGCTTTTGAATGGGAGCAGAGTTTGACACAGGCGGTCGAAAGCGGAAGAAGGTATCATTTACTCAAAAAAAATGTAAGTCATATCGACTTGCAGAAAATGAAGAAATTCCCCATTTTATCACGTGGGCAGTTTAGAGGTGGTTTTATTAAAGTTCCAAAAACCGAAAGGGTTATGCCTTATAAGTTGCTTGCAGCTAGAACTATAGGTTATTCTAAGGAGGGGTATCGTGTCGGGATTGAAGGAGCTTATTCTAAGTATCTTACGGGGCAGGATGGCGAAATATTGATGGAGAAAATGGGGGGTAACAACTGGAGACCAATCCCTAGTGATTTGACTACTGAGCCCATTCCTGGAGCTGATGTTTACACAAGCATCGATGTTAATATTCAGGATGTTGCTGAGAGTGCTTTATTGAAGCAGATGATGTCTCAAGATGCAATTTGGGGATGTGCAGTTTTGATGGAAGTTGAAACGGGGTACGTCAAGGCTATCGCTAATCTTACGAAAGATAAAGATAAAAGTGTTTTTAGAGAGTCATTCAATCACGCAGTCGGTACGGCTACTGAGCCGGGTTCTACTTTTAAGTTAGCATCATTGATGGTGGCTTTAGATGATGGGAAGATTCGAATTACCGACAGTATTGATATGACGGGTAAGTATTGTTTTTATGGATCTTGTTTGCATGATTCTAAATGGGATGGCTACGGTAAGGGTACTATTCAAAAAGCTTTTGAGGTTTCTTCAAACGTCATATCTAAAATTATGTATGATAATTATAGTGCTAATCCGCAAGAGTTTATTGATGGATTAAAAGATATAGGGTTGCATAAGAAACTAGGGCTTGATTTGTCGGGAGAGGATACTCCATTGATTAAGGATGCTAATGATGAGACGTTCTCAGGGATATCTATTCCTTGGATGTCGATAGGTTATGAGATTGAACAAACGCCTTTGCAAACGCTTGCTCTTTATAATGCTGTTGCAAACGGAGGAGTGATGCTTCGTCCGCAGTTTGTAAAGGAAATTAGACAAGGTAGTGATGTGGTTGAAGTATTTGAGCCGTATGTCTTGAATGAAGCGGTGTGTAAAGCGTCCACTTTGACTGATGTGCAGAAGATGCTCGAAGGTGTTGTGTTAAGAGGTACGGCTCGAAATATTAGGGCGCGTGGCTTTTCTATTGCGGGGAAAACCGGGACAGCAAAGGTGGCAAAGTCTGGGGCGTATTCTAATAAGTATCAAGCTTCTTTTGTGGGATATTTTCCTGCTGAGAAACCTAAGTATAGTTGTATTGTAGTTATTCAAGGACCTACCAAGCAGATTTATGGTTCGCAAGTTTCGGGTACGGTGTTCAAGGAGATTGCGGATAAAGTTTATGCTATGGGCGATGATGATTTGGATGATGCTGAAAAGAGTTTGATGGCTTCTATGCATTTTCCGTATTCTAAGAATGGTGCTAAAAAAGAATTAAAATCAGTTTTCAATAAGATGAAAATCCCAGTTGATGATAAGGCTAATGGCTCGTCTTATGTGGTTACAACAACTGGCGAAAAAGATGTACTGATGAATAATCGGTTGATGAAAAATGAACTAGTGCCCAATGTCTTGGGAATGGGGTTAGTAGATGCTTTGTTTGTGTTAGAGTCTTTCGGGTTAGTGGTAAAAGTTCAAGGGTCTGGAGTGGTTAAATATCAGTCATTAAGCCCCGGTTTAGAGTTGAAAAAAGGAGAATTAATAGTATTGAATTTAATATGAAATTGCTGAAAGATATAATTTACGGTGCGAGTATCGCTGATGTTGTCGGATCTACGGATGTCGTGGTTACTGATGTTGCGTATGATTCTCGTAATGTAGTTGCTGGGTCTTTGTTTGTTGCAGTCAATGGTGCGCAAGTAGATGGGCATAATTATATTCAAGCAGCTATTGATGCCGGAGCTACAAGTGTTGTTTGCGAATTTATTCCAACAGTTAGAGTTGCGAATGTTGCCTATGTGCAAGTCGTTAATTCAGCTCTTGCGTTAGGTGTTATTGCAGCTAATTTTTATGAGCAGCCTTCAAAAGAAATTAAATTAATAGGAATTACTGGAACCAACGGTAAAACTACTTCTGTTACTTTATTGTATGACTTGTTTCGTTTGTTCGGTAAAAACGTAGGTTTGATTTCAACGGTGGTCAATAAAATTAATACTAAAGCAATCGCTTCTACACATACTACTCCTAATGTGCTGGATCTTAACTTGCTGCTTCGTCAGATGGTTGACGATGGATGTGAGTATTGTTTTATGGAGGTAAGTTCTCATGCTGTAGATCAACATAGAATTTATGGGGTTGATTTTGTTGGGGGTGTTTTTACCAATATATCCCGAGATCATTTGGATTATCACAAGACGTTTGAAAACTATATTGAAGCTAAAAAAGGTTTCTTTGATGCGCTTCTTGATAATGCCTTTGCGCTAGTAAATGCAGATCAAGTTCAAAGCCGTGTTATGGTGGAAGATACTAAAGCAAAGGTTTATACTTATAGCGTTAATACGGTGTCAGACTTCAAGACAAAGATTATTGAAAATAGATTTGATGGATTGCACGTAGAGATAGATCTAAAAGAGGTTTATTTAAAATTGATAGGAGATTTCAATGCATATAATGCATCTGTTGCTTATGCGGTTGCTATCCTTTTAGGGATGGACTCTTTAGAAACGTTGGCTGGTTTGTCTAATTTGGAGCCTCCAGCTGGTCGCTTCCAGCAGTATGCTTCTCAGTCTGGGGTGGTAGCAATTGTGGATTATGCTCATACGCCTGATGCATTGGATAATGTTTTGAATACCATAAAAAATATTCGTACCGGAAACGAAAGAGTTATTACCGTTGTGGGGTGTGGAGGAGATAGGGATAAGGGAAAGCGTCCTTTGATGGCAGAAATTGCTGCTCGACTTTCTGATCAGGTAATTCTTACATCTGACAATCCTCGTAGTGAAGATCCTGATGTTATTATTGCTGAAATGAGAACAGGGGTTGCTCCTCAGGATTATAAAAAAGTGCTAGCAATTACTAATAGGAAGGAGGCGATTAATACTGCTTGTGCCTTGGCGCAAGGTAGAGATATTTTATTGATAGCAGGCAAAGGTCACGAGAATTACCAGATTATAAATGGAGAAACTTATCCTTTTGACGATTACAAAATTATTACAGAAACCTTACAAAACTTGAATAAATAATATGTTATATCACTTATTTGAATATTTACAAGAGCACAACATTCCTGGAGCAGGGTTGTTTCAGTATATCTCATTTCGTGCGAGTATGGCGATTATCGTTTCGCTTTTAATTTCTATGGTTTTCGGTGGTAGGTTAATCAAATTGCTACAAAGATTACAAGTTGGAGAAAGTATTCGTGATCTTGGTTTAGAAGGTCAGATTGAGAAGTCAGGAACACCCACTATGGGCGGATTGATTATCTTAGGTTCTATCCTTATTCCTACGCTATTGTTTGCCAAGTTAGATAATATTTACACCATTACCATGATTATAGCTACGGTGTGGTTAGGTTTTATTGGCTTTATAGATGATTATATCAAGGTCTTCAAAAAAGATAAAAAAGGTTTGTCTGGAAAATTCAAAATTATCGGACAAGTTGGTGTAGGAATTATCGTAGGTTCATTGTTGTACTTTAGCAACGATGTAGTTGTCAAAGAAAAAGTTTATTTAAATGAATTGACAGACGTAGAGTATCACTTATTAAGTCTAGGTGCTTTTGACGAATCTATTGAGTCTGCAATTGTAGATCTAGAACTGGCAGAAAGTGGAATAGGCCTTTCAGATGTTCATCCGGTCTATAATGTAGAGTATAAAGATATAAAGATATCTAATAAAGGAAAAGCCTACGTGTGGAGTGAAAGTAAATCTACTGCCACAACCATCCCGTTCATAAAAAATAACGAGTTTGATTACGCTTGGTTTGGTTTAGGGAAATATACGTGGATAATTTATATTTTGATGGTGATTGTAATTGTAACTGCAGTTTCCAATGGAGCTAATCTTACAGATGGATTAGATGGTCTCGCTACCGGTACATCAGCTATTATAGGTGTTACTTTGGCAATATTTGCCTACCTAAGTGGTAATGCCATCTTCGCTGATTATCTCAATATAATGTATATACCTGATGCTGGAGAATTGGTAATCTTTATTTCTGCATTTATCGGTGCTGCAATCGGCTTTTTGTGGTATAATAGTTATCCTGCTAAAGTCTTTATGGGAGATACAGGTAGTCTGGCTTTGGGTGGAATCATTGCCACATTTGCTATTGCTATTCGAAAAGAATTATTGATTCCTATTATCTGCGGAGTGTTCTTAATTGAGAATGTGTCTGTGATGATGCAGGTCGGATATTTTAAATATACAAAGAAAAAAACGGGAGAAGGGAAGCGGATATTTTTAATGGCTCCCTTGCATCATCATTATCAAAAGAAGGGTATTCACGAGGCTAAGATTGTTGCAAGATTCTGGATTATAGGAATCATGCTCGCAGTATTGTCAATTGTAACACTGAAATTGAGATAGTGAATAGTAGTAAGCAAAATAGTAAAAAGGTTTCGCAGGAACAAGATGGCGAGAGTGAAATTGTTTTTCCCGCTAAGGAAAAAAAGGGGATTGCAATTCTTGGTGCAGGAGAAAGTGGTGTAGGTGCTGCTATTTTGGCAAAACAAAAAGGTTTTGATGTGTGGGTTTCTGATTTGGGAAAAATCAAAGATCAATACAAAAAAGTTCTTTTACATAATGAAATTAAATGGGAGGAAGGAATTCATTCTCACGAAATAATCTTCAAAGCTGTGGAGGTCATCAAGAGTCCAGGTATTCCCGATTCGGCACCGTTGATTGTAGAGTTGCATCAACGATCAATACCGGTCATATCGGAAATAGAATTTGCTGGACGCTATACAGATGCTACTAAAATTTGTATTACCGGTAGCAATGGTAAGACCACCACCACAATGATGATTTATCATATTTTGTCTAATGCAGGTCTAAACGTGGCTGTGGCTGGCAACGTTGGGGTAAGTTTAGCTCGACTTGTAGCAGAAGAAAATTATGATTATTTCGTAATCGAATTGAGTAGTTTTCAGTTGGATAATATGTATGGCTTTAAAGCTGATATTGCCATTCTATTGAATATTACACCCGATCACCTAGATAGATACGATTACGATATGCAAAAATATGCGGACAGTAAATATCGAATTACTCAAAATCAAGACGAGAATGATGTGTTCATTTATAATCTCGATGATGAAATAATACAACAACAAAACAACAACAAAATACTCAAGGCAAAGAGGTATGCATTTTCATACGAAAAACAGCTTACGGAAGGGGCTTGGGTAACAACAAACAAACAAATACAAACCAACATTAATAACCAACAAACAAGTATGTCAATACACAAATTAGCAACACAAGGGAGGCACAACGCCTACAATTCAATGGCTTCTAACATAGCGTCAAGAGTCTTGAATATCAGAAAAGAAATTATTAGAGATTCACTCTCTGATTTTCAGAATGTCGAACACCGTTTGGAGTTCGTAGCATCTGTACATCACATTGATTTTATCAACGATTCTAAGGCAACTAACGTAAATTCTACCTGGTATGCACTGGAAAGTATGCAGAAACCTACCGTATGGATTGTAGGTGGTGTTGATAAAGGGAATGATTATACCATGCTAGAAGGTCTAGTAAAAGAGAAGGTAACTGGAATCATTTGTTTGGGTAAAGATAATGCCAAAATTCACGCAGCTTTTGAAGGTGTTGTTGAAAATATTTGGGATGCATCATCTGCAGAAGAAGCAGTTGGGCTTGCTTATAGAATGGCTAAGAAAGAGAATGCGGTCTTGCTATCTCCCGCCTGTGCTAGTTTTGATCTTTTCGAAAATTTCGAAGACAGAGGAAATAAGTTTAAAAGTGCAGTAAGATCATTGTAGTGTATTATAATCTCGTTCTGTTTATCGTATTGCGTGAAGTGGTGCTTGTATAAGGTACGCGAGTTAATTGATGTTTTAGCGAACTCATTTAAAACTAAGTTTAGTAGCAAAGCGATACAAATAGGGTTGCGATTATACGAGTAGTATTTTCTAACTAATACATTTTACCTAGTTCGTTACGAGCTTAATTTAAAAAAAACAAAAAAATGGAAAAAAAGAAAACAATATCCTTACGAAGCCAATTGATGGCTGCTCGTAAAAAAAGTATGAATCTGTTTGCGGATATAGCACATAGATTAGAGGTCGTAAATGTATTAAATGGTGTGGAATGGATCAATGATTCTAAAGCAACAGACCTAAATTCTACCTATTATTCATTAGAATTAATGGAAAAACCTGTAGTATGGATTGTCGGTAGTTCTGAAGATGAGTTAGATTACAGTATTTTAGATAAGTTAGTTAAGTACAAAGTGAAAAATATCATTTGTTTTGGTGCTTATGAAACCAATTTGAAATACTCGTTTGCTAATCTAGTGGATAGTTATGCTCACAAAGGAACGTTAGAGGAAGCGATGCTTACCGCAAAGGAATGGGCTGTAGAAGGGGATGTAGTCTTATTCTCACCAGCAGTTTCTAGCTTCGATTTGTATGAAGGCTATGCAGAGCGTGGAGAGCATTTTAAAAGTCTTGTATAGAAAATAATGGTTGATAATACACAACATTTCAATGATATATAAATAAAAATACGTTGCAAGAAATAGCAGAAAAATATCTAAAAGGAGACAAAGCAATTTGGGCTATCGTAATACTCTTGATTTTGAGTTCTACGGTTATAGCTTTGAGTGCTAGTTCAAATATGGCATATCGTCTTACGGGAGGAAATGCTACACCTTTTTGGTTTAAGCATGTCGCTACATTAATAGTGGGTGTTGTTTTTATGATTTATTTTCAGCATTTTAGGTTTAAATATTTTTCTCGAATTTCTCAGTTAGGGATTTGGGTATCGGGGGTGCTTTTGTTGGTGACACTCGTCTTTGGAAAAAATATTAACTCTGCTCAGCGCTGGATTATGGGGTTTCAACCTTCTGATTTAGCCAAGATTATGCTCGTGTTGTTTGTTGCGAGAATGCTCACTATCAAAGCATCTAAAATTAAAGATTTTAAACTAGGTGTTTTACCTATCGTTATACCCATCGGATTAATTTGTATGTTGATATTGCCAGCAGATTTTTCTACTGCTTTTATGCTAGGTACAGTTTCGTTTGTACTGCTGTTTGTAGGAGGGGTTGCCATTAAACATCTGCTCGCTATCGTTGGTGGGGCTATTGGTATATTTGCTTTTTTGTTGTTAATAAATGCGGCTTCACCTGGCTTATTACCTCGTGTAGAAACATGGAAGACGAGAATTTTTGCTTTTAGTCAAGTTGATAATGCAGCGGCAAAGGAGGATAATTATCAAGCTCAAATGGCTAAAGTGGGCGTTAAGAACGGAGGCGTGTTTGGAAAAGGACCTGGTAGAGGTAATATCAAAAATGATATGTATTCTGCTCAGTCTGATTTTGTTTTTGCTTCTATTGTGGAGGAGTTTGGAATGTTGCTTGGCGCAATTCCATTATTGATTCTTTATCTAATGTTCTTTTTTAGATCCATACGGATTATGTTGAAGACGGGGAGTCATTTTGGAGCTTTAGTCGCATTCGGATTGAGTTTTATGTTGGTATTTCAAGCGTTGATAAATATGGGAGTAGGAGTTAATTTGTTGCCTGTTACTGGGCAGCCATTACCTTTGATAAGTATGGGAGGAACTTCTATATTGTTTACCTGTATTTCTATAGGTATTATTCTAAATGTTAGTAAAGGTGTTGAATTAGAAAAAAGTTAATCATGAATCCAAGAATAATTATATCAGGCGGAGGTACTGGAGGGCATATTTATCCCGCTTTGGCTATTGCAAATGCTATCAAAGATAGATATCCTAGTGCGAATATCCTCTTTGTAGGTGCTAATGGCAAAATGGAAATGGAGAAAGTTCCTGCGGCTGGCTATCCTATTAAGGGGTTAGATATTGTTGGCATACAAAGAAAAAAAGTTTGGAAGAATTGGAATTTCCCTTATAAGTTTTGGATGAGTCTTCGTGCTGCTAAAAAAATTGTAAAAGACTTTAATCCCGATATAGCCATTGGGGTTGGGGGGTACGCAAGCGGTTCTTTACTCAAAAAAGCGGGTGCGTTAGGCAAGCCTACTCTTTTGCAAGAGCAAAATTCGTATGCTGGATTGACTAATAAATTTCTTGCAAAAAAGGCAAATAAAATTTGTGTTGCCTATGATAAGATGGAGCAGTTTTTTCCTGCTGATAAGATCGTTATCACTGGAAATCCGGTTAGAAAAGATATTTTGGATGTGTCTCAAAAAAGAACTGAAGCCATAGCACATTTTGGATTAGATGATCAGAAAAAAACAATTTTAATTATCGGAGGAAGTTTAGGGGCGAGAACTATTAATAATAGTATTAAAAATTCGCTAAAGCAATTATCTGATGCAGGTGTGCAGTTAATTTGGCAAACGGGTAAGATCTATTTTGATGAAATGAAAGCAGCTGCGGATGCTCATGGCGATGTTTCTATACTGCCTATGGCGTTTATTAATCGTATGGATCTGGCTTATGCGGCTGCAAATGTAGTAATTAGTCGAGCAGGTGCATTATCTGTTAGTGAGCTTTGTATTGTTGCAAAGCCTTGTGTTTTAGTGCCTTCTCCCAATGTTTCAGAGGATCATCAGACCAAGAATGCAAAATCTCTTGTTGATAAAAACGCTGCACTGCTTGTAAAAGATGTGGATGCTCTTACGACCTTAGTGCCAAATACCCTCGCTTTGCTTGGAAGTGAAGAGAGAATGAATGAATTTAGTGCTAATATCGCTACACTTGGAAAGCCCAATGCAGCTAGCGATATTTGTGATGAAATAGTTAAAATAATTAAAAAAGAGTAAAATAAGTAGCGGGCGCAGTGAACATAATACATCAAGTGTTGTGTAGCGATAAGAAAATGAAATTAGAAAACATACATAACGTATATTTAATTGGTATCGGTGGTATCGGAATGAGTGCTTTGGCACGTTATTTCAATGCTGTTGGTAAGTCTGTTTCTGGTTATGATAAAACTGCGACAGCACTTACTGAGCAACTTTCTACGGAAGGTATTCAAATAACGTATATAGATTCCGTTTCAGAACTTGCAGCCAATTTATTTACTAAGGATTCATTGGTTATTTATACGCCTGCCATTCCGGGCAATAGCAAAATTTTAAATGCTTTCATTGGGAGATGTGTTCCTTTATACAAACGTTCAGAAGTATTAGGATTGATAACGAATTCTAGTTATACGGTAGCCGTAGCGGGTACACACGGTAAGACAACAACGTCTTCTATTATTGCACACGTGTTAACGGAAGTGAAAAAAGGATGTAATGCTTTCTTAGGAGGAATAGCAACTAATTATAACACCAATATGTTGGTGGATGCTACCTCTAAAAATACAGTTGTCGAAGCAGACGAGTTTGATCGTTCTTTCTTAACATTATCCCCCGATATTGCTGTGGTAACTTCTACAGATGCAGATCACTTGGACATTTATGGTGCGCATTCCGATTTGTTAGATTCATTTCAAATGTTTGTGGATAAGATAGATACAAATGGGACGTTGATTCTACGTAAAGGATTAAGTCTGAATTTTGAAAATACGTTGACATATGCCGTTGAAGAAGATGCGGATTACAAAGCTGAAAACATAAGAGTAGCTAACGGTAATTATGTATTTGATGTAGTATCTCCCAATAGGAAGTACATAGATGTGGTTTTAGGTTTGCCAGGAAGGCATAATATAGAAAATGCATTAGCTGCCATCGCTGTTTCTGAATTGATGAATGTCGCTGCTGATAGTGTAGTTGCTGCTCTAGCTTCTTTCAAGGGGGTGAAACGAAGATTTGAAAAAATTATCCAAACCGATCGTCTTATATACATAGATGATTATGCGCATCATCCTACGGAACTGAAAATGTGCATTGGGTCGGTTAAGGAATTGTACCCTAACAAAAAAATTACAGGCATTTTTCAACCCCATTTATATACTCGCACTAGAGATTTTGCAAAAGATTTTGCACTTAGTTTAGATCTCTTAGACGATTTGATGTTGCTCGATATCTATCCTGCTAGAGAGTTGCCAATCGAAGGTGTAGATGCTCAAATGCTGTTGGATAAAATGAAGCTTGCTCAAAAGGAATTGGTCTCCAAAGCCAATGTAGTGGAGCGTGTTGCTAGCAAAAATATAGAAGTATTACTAACGTTGGGAGCGGGAGATATAGATACCATTGTTCAACCTTTAAAAGAAATCTTGACACCATGAATAAGATGCTAAAAATAGGGGGATGGATTCTTTTTGTGGCGGTTACGTTTGGGTTACTCGGTTTTGCTGATCTCAATTACGATAACATAAAGTCAAATCAGATTCTTATAGAAATAAAAAGACCTGGAGGTCACGAGTTTGTAACCGAAGATAAGGTTAAACTGTTGCTAAATGATTTAGGTTATTCATTCAAAAATCAGCCCTTGGGGCAGATAGAATTAAATAGAATAGAATCTGAGCTTTTGGAGGTTTCTGGAGTGAAGTCAGTAGAGGCGTATAAGTTTAACAACGGGCAAGTTAAGGTAGATATTGAACAACAATTGCCCATTGCACGAATCATACTTTCAGATGGTAAAATGGGGGGCTATTTAGATATTGAAGGTGATATTATTCCATTGTCTGAGAATTATGTTGCTAAAGTTCCTGTTTTTACAGGAATGATTCATGAGTCTTATGCCGATATGCCCAGTGCAAAAGAATTGTTGGCGAATGATTCTTTGGCAAGATATCATATCATCGATGAAATTTATTTAGTAGCCAAAGAAATTGTGGCAGATGAGTTTTTAATGGCACAGATTGTTCAAGTTTTTGTTAATAGTAAGCAAGAGTTTGAATTGATACCCCGAGTAGGAAATCATAGAGTGTTGATTGGAGATATTAACGATTTAAGTTCTAAGATGAGTCGTCTAAAAGCTTTTTATACTTCAGATGGGTTGGATATCAAAGAGTATAATTTATACGATACATTAAATTTAAAGTACAAAGACCAAATGGTATGCTCAAAACGTTGAGCGAATAGAAATTAAAAAATAAAAAATTACGTAGTACGATTAGCGTACTACAAAATATATAAAACAAACAAATATGGACGCACCAGAAATCGTAGTAGGTCTAGACATTGGAACCACCAAAATAGCTTGTCTAGTAGGTAGAAAAACAGAGCACGGAAAAATAGAAATTCTCGGAATGGGAAAATCTGCAAGTGTGGGCGTTACTCGTGGAGTAGTAGCCAATATAGAGAAAACAGTTCAGTCTATAAAGGCTGCTGTAGAAGAAGCAGAGGCTAAGTCTGGTGTGGAAATAAAAGTGGTAAATGTTGGTATCGCAGGTCAGCATATCAAAAGTATGCAGCATAGAGGAATGATTACTCGTGCCTCTTATGATGATGAAATTGGACAAGAAGATGTAGATTCTTTGATAGATGATATGTACAATGTCTTGATTAATCCAGGTGAAGAAATTATACATGTATTGCCGCAAGAATATATCGTTGATAGACAGCCAAGTATAAAGGATCCTATCGGAATGGCAGGTGTGCAGTTAGAGGCAAATTTCCACATTATTACAGGGCAGATTGCCGCTGCTAGAAATATTTATAGATGTGTTCATAAAGCTGGTTTAGAGGTTCAAGATCTAATTTTAGAACCATTGGCATCTTCCTCTTCTGTATTGAGCGAAGAAGAAAAAGAAGCGGGTGTTGTTTTGGTTGATATAGGTGGCGGAACCACAGATATCGCTATTTTCCACGATGGGATTATTAGACATACTGCGGTTATACCATTCGGTGGTAACATCATTACACAAGATATTAAAGAAGGATGCACCATTATGCAACGTCAAGCTGAATTGTTGAAGACTAAGTTTGGTACTGCTTTACCAATGGGAACACAAGACAATGAAGTGGTGTGTATCCCAGGTTTGAGAGGTCGTGATCCAAAAGAAATTTCGGTTAAGAATCTTTCTCATATCATCAATGCAAGATTATCTGAAGTGATAGAGCACGTGTATTATGAGATAAAAAACTCAGGGTATGAAAAGAAATTAATTGGAGGTATTGTGATTACTGGTGGTGGTTCGCAAATGAAACACATTACCCAATTGTTTGAATTTATTACAGGAATGGATGCTAGAATTGGATATCCTAACGAGCATTTAAGTTCTAATACAAATATAAATGTAACAAGTCCATTGTTTGCAACAGGTGTTGGTTTGGTTGCTAAAGGTTTTGAAAACTACGAAAAAGAAAAACCTAAATTACAACCAAAAACAGGAATAAAAACACGTCAGCATTCTGTAAAAACTAAAGGAAGCTTCTTTGAAAAGTTGAAAAACTTCTTCGATGACAATTTAGATTAATAATTAGGCTTTCGAGACTTGACAGAGCTTGTCGTATTAAAAGTCGAGAAAACATAGTGCCTAAGACATAGTGCAATTAAAAAAAGAAACATAAACATAAACAAACATAAAATGAAATTCGATTTACCAAAAGACAACTCTTCTATCATTAAGGTGATAGGAGTGGGAGGTGGAGGTAGCAATGCTGTCAACCACATGTTCCGTCAAGGAATCAAAGGTGTTGACTTTATTGTCTGTAACACCGATCAGCAAGCGTTAGATATCAGCCCAGTTCCGATTAAAATTCAACTGGGCGCAAGTCTTACAGAAGGAAGAGGAGCGGGCTCTATTCCGGAAGTAGGCAAGAATGCTGCTATAGAAAATTTAGATGAAATTAAAGAGATTTTAGAATCCAATACGAAGATGGTTTTTGTTACCGCTGGGATGGGTGGGGGTACCGGTACGGGTGCCGCTCCAATCATTGCAAAGGTGGCAAAAGACTTAGGTATTCTTACCGTAGGTATAGTTACTGTTCCGTTTGGTTTTGAAGGTCGTAAAAGAAAAACACAAGCAGAAAACGGACTCGAAGGAATGCGTGATGCTGTGGATACGCTTTTGATTATCAATAATGATAAACTTAGAGAAATGTTTGGTAACCTTACGTTGGCAAATGCGTTTTCTCAAGCTGATGAAGTGTTGGCAACTGCAGCAAAAGGTATCGCTGAGGTGATTTCTGTAACCGGTGCTATAAATGTCGATTTTAATGATGTGAGCACCGTAATGAAAGATAGCGGTGTTGCAATCATGGGGTCTGCGGAAGCGGAAGGTGAAGATAGAGCGCTTAAATGTGTTGAGAAAGCTTTAACTTCTCCTTTGTTGAATGATAATCAAATACTAGGAGCTAAGTATGTGTTGCTAAACATTACTTACGGAGCAACTGAAGTGTTGATGGATGAAATAGCAGATATTACAGATTATATTCAAGATGAAGCAGGAAGTACTGCTGATGTAATCTGGGGACATGGTTTTGATGAGACTTTAGGAGAAAAGTTAAGTGTAACCATTATTGCTACAGGTTTTGAAGCTCATGAAGTAGATGCTGGTATGCCAGTGAAAACACCTGAGAAAAAAGTGGTTAGTTTGGAGGCGGATAGACCTACTATGATTACACAACCTATTCAAAAACCTATTGCTAGTCCTGTGGAAAATGCGATTAAGCCTATGGCTTTTAGTGCGGAAGAACCAAGAACTGAAGAGGAGCCGTTTTTAGTTAAGAAAAGGGAAGATGCAGTTCCTTCTGTGTCGAATGTTCCAACTTCTGATAATGCTAACGTTGTTGAGGATGTTACTAAACCTGACACTCCAAAAGAAGATGTTTCTGTGGTTGAAACTAAATTAAATACATATACTTCAGATGTTGCTGAAACTCCTATGGTAAATGAATTGCCGAAAAGTGAGTTCTCTTTACCTGAGTTGAACAAGGAAGATGCTAGCCAGTCAGAAGTTATGGGTAGTGTAGTCAATGAAGAAGTTGCTGGAATAAATGATGATATCACTAGCTCAACAGTAGATGAGGTTGTTGAAGAAGTTACAAGCACAACTACCGAATGGTCGTTTGTGCCTACTCAGTCTGAGGCTGTCGAAGAGGTTGAAAATAATAATATAGAAACTCAAATTAGTGCTGAGACACCTGTTCAAGAAGTGCATAAAACTTGGCTTGAAGAAGAGCAGAAAGTCGAAGAACCTAATATTTCTTTTGCAAAAGAAGAAGCACCTGTGTCAAACGCATCTAATGATGGTAAAGTGCGTTATATGCTTACTGATGATACGGAGGATGATGTTGCCGAAACGTCTGGTTTTAACGCTAATGTTAACGAAGCACCAGTTAAAGAAACACCTACGATTGAAGATAATGCAGAGCTGGCCAAAATGAGGCTAGAACGTATTCGTCAGGCAGGTACTAAAATGAATACTCAAGAGGGGTTAGCCGAATTAGAACAAGAGCCGGCTTATCTTCGTAGAAAAATAAGATTAGACGATGTGCAACATTCGTCAGAGTCTAGTATTTCTCGTTTCACGTTAGGAGATGCTAAAAATGAAGAGGGAGAAAATAAATCAGGTTTGAGTGATAATAATTCATTCTTGCATGACAATGTTGATTAGTGGTGTATTTCAATGTTAGAAAATACCATTGAAAACAAAGATTAATCATATAATTATAAGAGCTTTAGCAAAGTAGATAATATAGTATTATCTACTTTTGTTAAAAACTTTCAATTCAAACAAGAATGAATTTAACAGAAATAATAAATAAAGACATAAAAACAGCAATGCTTGCTCGTGAAAAATCGAAGTTAGAAGCACTTAGAGCAGTCAAATCTGCTTTGCTTTTAGAGGCAACAAAAGATGGAAGTGGAGAGGTGTCTGAAGATGCTGAATTGTCAATTTTAAAGAAGTTGTACAAGCAACGAGTTGATGCTGCAAAAATTTATGTTGAGCAAGATCGCAGCGACTTAGCAGAGGTGGAAACATTTCAGGCGGGGGTTATTAAAGAATACTTGCCAGAGCAAATGAGCGAAGCTGCTGTGAAAGATGTCGTTTTGGGAGTAATTTCTAAAATAGGAGCATCTGGACCTGGAGATATGGGTAAAGTGATGGGGGCGTCTATGGGGCAACTTAACGGTAAAGCTGATGGAGGAATTATTTCTAAGATTGTAAAGGAATGTTTAAATAACTTATAAAATGAAAAAATCTTTATTGATAGGGCTTTTACTATTGGGGAGTGCAATAGGAAGTCAAGCGCAAAACAATTCAAGTTTAATGACTGTCAAAGGTGATGGAGTTGGAACAGAAGTAGGAAAGGCTTTGAATATTTATGTGGGGCCTACATTTGCTCGTGGTTTTGGCGGTATGGTAATGGCGGATTTTGAAATCCCAATGTTTACTGACAACCTTACTCTAGGGCCTACTCTAGGAATGGGAGTGGCTAGTTACCACTATCTGTATTGGGTTAGTAATGGGGCTTATTGGGGCGGTGGTTATTATGAAACTCGTACTAAATCTATAATGCTCATTAATGCGGGTGTAGTTGCTCATTATTATTTTGATTGGCTCATTCCTAACATGCCAGACAAGTACGATGTGTTTGCTAAAATAAAAACAGCTGCTTTGATTCGAATTGGAGATAATACCAATGTTACAGGTTTTAACCCTCTTGATTTTTCAGCTCAAGTGGGAGGTCGAATTAACTTTTCTGAGTCAATGTCCCTATATGGAGCTGTGGGGTATGGGCATTCAAATTTGAATATCGGATTTACATTTAAGTTATAAAAGAAAACGTTTAGTT
>CAMZLL010000002.1 GCA_947311505.1 uncultured Cryomorphaceae bacterium | reverse complement strand
TGCAGTTTCTATCCCTAACGCTATTTTTATTAGTTAATGTATTATATGGAGTATCATTTTAAAAATTACTACATCTATTTTTCAATTCTAGACTGCCAATTTTCGTAGGCATCAGACATTAAAAACATCGGATAGGCAATAAACTCTTTGTCCCAATTTATATCGGAAACTTGAAAATAATCGTCCAAAACTAATAGCGTTTCTACTGCTTTTTCGTATTCTTCTAGCTCTAAAAATGTCAAAACCTTATTCCAATGAAAAACAAAAACCTCTGGTTCACTCGCTATGGCAGTATTAAATTCAATCAAAGCACTTTCAAAATCATTTTTTTCAAAGAAAACAACGCCTTTTAAAAAATTAATGAATTCATCTTCGCCAATTTCCATTTCTAGATTATTGATTGCAATTTCAGCATCTTCATATTCTCCAAAAATAGCATGTTTATAAAACGCTGTCAACCAACGTCCTTTTTCTTGAATGGGAATTAAATTTAATTTTTTAGCAATAAATTGCTCCTGAACCATTGAGTTTTCAGAGCTAAAAAGAATTTGTTCCTCTAATTGCAAGTACGATTTAGTCTGTTTTAGCCCAGCGGGTAAATTAGCAAACAAAGAATAGGCACTTTGCAAATTGCCATTAGCCGTATAATCACTAATAGTTCGTTTTACCACATTTAAGCTATCTACAATAGAAAAAACGCTGTCCAAAGAGAGGTTCAATTCACTAAAATACGCAACCTCTTCACCCAAAATAGTAGATAAAGAAACCGCATTAGAATATTCATAAATATCACGAATACAAAGTTTATCTTCGAGCGTGGTTAATGTAAAATCATAAAAATTTATTTGCTGTGGAGGATAAAACGTACGCAATATAATATGATGTGAAGTATCATATTTAGCGGCATCTACATAATAGGTTATAAATCTAATATGACCATCATTTTTTAGGATGTTGATAAAATCATTCCCCAGTAGAAGATCCGAAGTTAATTTATCCCAAAGTTTTTTGTTGGCATTCTTTTCAGTAATGTTCAATTTAGAAAAAGCTATTCTTTGAATCGAATCCCATAATATATATTGATTTAAAAACGTAGTATTATCTTCCACGAACGATTCGTGCAATTGATAGGCAAAATCGACACAAATTGCTTCGTTTAGAAGTAACTTATTCTCAACAGGAATAGCTTCATGAGAAGAACTATCGTCTGAAGAACATGAAGAAATAACGAGAATTAAGAACGAAATAATTACGGCATACGCTTTCATAAATAAAGAAACTTATTAAAGAGCGAAGATAGTATAAAAGAACTTTTTACTTTTAATTCTTCAATTTTAATTCTTCATTCACTCAAGTGTTGTTATATTTGTCGGTATTAAAATTAGAAAAAATTGGATTTATCAATCGTCATACCACTTTTCAATGAGGAAGAGTCGCTACCTGAGTTAACCGCTTGGATAGATAAAGTTTGTGTAGCAAATAACATTACCTACGAAGCAATTCTTATAGATGATGGTAGTTCCGATAATTCTTGGGACGTAGTAATGAAACTTTCAAAAGAAAATCCAAATATAAAAGGTATTTCTTTTAGAAGAAATTATGGAAAATCTGCCGCTCTTAATGTTGGTTTTGAGCAAGTTGTAGGAGACGTAGTAATGACTATGGATGCAGATTTGCAAGATAGTCCCGAAGAAATTCCCGAAATGGTAAAAATGATCAAAGAAGATGGTTTTGATATCGTTTCTGGGTGGAAGAAAAAACGCTACGATCCCTTAACGAAAACTATTCCTACAAAATTATTTAACTGGGCTACTCGTAAGATGAGTGGAATAGAGTTGAATGATTTTAATTGCGGTTTGAAATCGTATAAACGTCAAGTAGTGAAGTCGATAGAGGTCTATGGTGAAATGCATCGTTACATACCTGTGATTGCTAAATGGGCGGGCTTTACCAAAATAGGAGAGAAGGTTGTGGCACATCAAGAACGAAAATATGGAGTTACTAAATTTGGATTAGAACGTTTTGTAAATGGATTTTTGGATTTATTTAGCATTAGTTTCTTAGGTAAATTTGGTAAACGTCCAATGCACTTCTTCGGATTGATAGGAACGATAATGTTTTTTATTGGGTTTCTCTTTTCAGTTTGGATTGGAATTGACAAATTATTTTTAGATAAAACAGGTACGCTTTTAGCCAATAGAGCAGGCTTTTTTATAGCTCTTGCTGCTATGATTATCGGTGTGCAAATGTTTTTGGCAGGTTTCTTAGGAGAAATGATTTCTAGAAACAATCCCAAACGAAACACTTATCTGATCAAAGAAAAAGCAAATATCGTTGAACTCTAAGCATTCCAAATCAAGAAAAGTTGTCATAGTAGGACCTGCATTTCCGCTTAGAGGTGGAATTGCAAATTTTAATGAAGCACTTGCATTATCAATGAAAAAACAAGGCTTTGAAGTTAGTTTGACCTCTTTTTCGTATCAATACCCAAAGATTTTATTTCCTGGTAAAACTCAATTTGACCTTACGGGATCACCTCCTAAAGATATAGAAATCAATACGCTAATTAGTTCTGTAAATCCGTTAACTTGGAAAAAAGCAGCCCAACAGATTTTAGAGAAACAACCAGATTATGTGTTGATTCGTTTTTGGTTACCATTTATGGGACCATCATTGGGAAACATAGCAAAAAGACTTCGTAAGAAAGGAATTAAAGTAATAGGAATTACCGATAATGTAATACCGCACGAAAGTAGAATTGGAGATTTCCAGTTTACTAAGTATTTTATTAAAAATTGTGATGGTTTTGTGACCCTTTCTAAATCTGTATTAGAAGATATTTCTAAATTTACAGACAACAAAAACAAATTAATGCTACCGCATCCTGTCTATGATATTTTTGGGCGTAAAGCTTCAAGGGAAGAAAGCATAGAAAAATTAAACTTAGATGCAAATACTAATTACATTTTGTTTTTTGGGTTAATACGAGGCTACAAAGGGTTGGATTTAGCCTTAGAAGCTTTAAATGACTCCCGGATTAGAGGTTTGAAATTAAAGCTAATCATAGCTGGTGAGTACTATGATAAAAAAGAAAAATATGCAAAAATTATAGAAAAACACAAATTACAAGATCTAATTATTTCGCACGATTTTTATATCCCAACCGAAGATGTGAAGTATTATTTTGGGGCATCAGATTGTGTGGTACAGCCCTACAAAACAGCCACTCAAAGTGGTATTACTCAAGTCGCTTATCATTTTGATAAACCTATGGTTGTTACCAACGTTGGAGGTCTGCCAGAAATAGTGCCACATGAAAAAGTCGGTTTTGTAGCCGAGTGCAACGCACAAGCAATAGCAGATAGTATTGTAAGATTCTACAACGAAAATAGAAAAACAGAATTTGAAAACAATATCCCCGCAGAACGGGAAAAATACGAATGGAAATATTTCGTTTCCAAATTAGACGATTTTGTGAGCAAAATAGATTAAAAGAGGGGCTTTCCCCATAGCAAATGACTAAGCGAGCAATGGGATTTCATATTTTCGAATGAAGTAACTGCTTTAAAATTAGATTAGTACAATATTTTTCGTTCTTTGTGTCTTGGTGGTTTGCAATAGCAAAAGTAATCGAATGTTGTAAAAGAAATTACTCAGATTCTAAAGCCACCAATTCCATTTGATAATCATATTGTAAATCTTCATGCAATTTTCCTATGGAGTTTTTAATAGCAACTATTTGTCTGTCATAGATATTGTTGATGATAGAATTACCCGTATAAGCAGGACGCATTTCTTGCAGTTTAACACAGAAGTAGAGTAGGAGTTCTATTTTTGTTTCAGTCTTTTTAGAATATCGAATGTGTTTTTTAATTTGTCTGTCTATTTTTTGAACCGTTTTTTTCATAAAGAAATATCGATCGGTGTTCATAGTGTCAAATAGTTCATCAATCTCCTCCTTAACTTGAAAAACAAATGCGTCTTCATCTTCGGTTTCGTAGATAAGATAAGTAAGTAACTCTTTGTTTTCTTTTTTGTGTTTGACCAAACGAATACAAAAATCTACCAATTCTTCTTTGCTACTATTTTGTAGTTCTTTTTTTAATTGGCTTACTGTTGCTGATTTCATACTCGAAAAGTACTCAATGAAGTTGAATTATTAACAATAATAAGTAGTATTTTATTTTATACAAGTTAGCATAGCTTTGTATTTTTTACGACTTTTGAGTCATTGAATAATTAAATGAATAGAAGACAACGAAAATTATTAATAAAAAAGAGCCTAATTATAGGACTGCTTCTTTGTGCGCTTGCTGGGGGTGTCTTCTGGATGATAAGAACGGGAGTTATTAAGTTTAATTATCCCAATAAAGTTGGTTTTCCTGTACAAGGAATAGATATTTCACATCATCAAGGAGTGATTAACTGGGACAAAGTGTCGCCAGATGAAGTCCGTTTTATAATTATGAAAGCCACTGAAGGAGGCGATCATAAGGATAAAAAGTTTAAAGAATATTGGGTGAAAGCCATTGCCAAGGACATAAAAGTAGGGGCATATCATTACTTTAGTTTTTGTAAATCAGGAAAGCTTCAAGCAAATAATTTTATATCCTCCGTACCGGTTTTGAGTGCATCGCTACCACCCACGATAGATTTAGAATATGACAATAATTGCAATGGAGATGTACCGGTTCGTGAATTACAGACGGAGCTCATAGCTTTTGTGAATCTAATTAAAACTAGATACAACAAGAATCCCATTTTATATTGCAACAAGGAGTTCTATAATAAATACTTGCAAATAACCGAATTACAAGATTGTTATTTTTGGGTAAGGGATTTGTATGCGCAACCAAAATTAGACAATAATACACCTTGGCATTTTTGGCAACATTCATCTAAAGGTACTGTATCTGGTATAAACGGTTTTGTGGATCTCAATGTATTTAATGGAAGTATTTTGGAGATGGAGAAAATGTAAATAGTATTATCTGCTTCCCTTATCCAAGAGTAGAATCATTAGCGAAATAAAATACATTCATTATCACGGCTTTGAATTTTACTATTTCCTTCAATTTGAAGTCGGAATTATTCGTTTGTTAACCTCTTTGCTTGGTTAATATCAATTTCTTTTTCGTTTTGAAATGCTTTTATTTCCGCAATGTTTACGCCTCGTTGTGTGAATTCTTTTAATAAAGTTTCAGCTCCACTGTATAAACCTTCCTTACCGCAATAGTACACGTCTTTACCATTTTCTTGCTCTTTGTATATACCCAAATCTTTAAGTTCTACAAATGTAATAGCTCTTCTACCCGGTACTTCACCATCATAAGCTCCTAAGAAGATTCTATATTCTAACCCAGCGACCGCTTTAGGAGATTCATTGGTTATATTCACATCAGGATTCGTTATGTCGATTACTTTTATATTCGCTACACCATTTGCTTTGTAAAGCTCCATTACATTTATAGCGTCTAATTTGTTTTCAAAGTTTCCAACAAAATAATTCGCATCATTTTTATCTACTTGATATTCCGTTATCATTAACATTGCGTTGGCAAGATCTGTTGGTATTTCTCCATTATAACTGCCTAAATCAACTCTGAAATTACCATCTTTAGTAGCTGGAACAAGTGGTCTTTTATTTTCTACGCTATTTCCTAATTGTTTTAGATTTCCAAGTGCATCAGTTGTAAAAATTTCTTCTCCTTTAGCGGCAATCAATCTATTGGCTTCAGCAGATGTTATACGTTCACCATTGAAATAAATAGTTACGAAAGCTCCCTTGTTTCCTAGGTTTATTACTTCGTTTTTTCGTTTGTTAGCTGCATCTATATCTCTATAGATACCCGTTGAATATTTATATAAACTTCCAATAAATTTGGTTACTAATGGACTAATATTGAAAACATTATCAGCTTTTATAGGCTTGGAGAATGCCCCCAATTGTACCGTGTAAAAAAGACCCTCTATTTTATCAGCATCATTGGTGATGGCAAACCCTTCGCCTAAATCTACGGTAATATCGGAATTGGCAGATCCGGTGTTGTTGTTTACATTGTCAGATGTGGTTTCTGTTGTTGTAAAGGTTTCATTGTTTTGATTATCGTTATTACTATTATTATTTGGAATATAGGTTGTATTTACATTGTCAGATGTGGTTTCTGTTGTTGTAAAGACATCTTCGTTTGTTGATGCAGAAGAATTGATAGCTATACTATTGTTCGTATTTGTTGCTATATTAGGATCCTGAATTGCTTTAGCCTCAGTAAGTGTTATTCTTTCACCTCCATTTATTGCTACCACAAATGCATCACTATATCCCATTTGTCTTATTTGATTTTTAGCAGTATTAGCATTGGCATACGCCAAGAAATATCCTACTCGATATCTTACTAGTGAACCCACTTTTTCTCCTGTAATTGGAGCAAAACCACTGAATATATCATTTGGTATTGGCTTAGAGAATGCTCCCACTTGTACTTTGTAAATCAACCCACTTGGATATTTTGGATTCAAAGGAATTGGGTTGTTGTCGCTGTAAACAATTGATTCTTTAAAGACTACAATGTCATTTGTAATTACATCTGGAACAATAAAATTGCCAGAGATCAAATCATCAAATGTTATAGTTGCTGCTTTAGCTGTTTTAGCAATTGGAGTTTTGTCGGTAGTGGTTATAGCTAATGCTTTAAAGTTTGTTTGCAAATCAGTATCTAAGTTTGAAATTAAATCTTCTTGATTCAATTCTTCATTATTAATCTCATTTTCCAATGTTTCTATTTGCGAATTGACATCTGCAAGTTTAGACTTATTATCACTTTTAGATGCAGAAATAGCCTCAATCTCATCACTTACGGCTGCTTTTTCTGATATCGTTTCCTTATCTTTTTTCTCTTGTTCTAGTTTTTCAATAGTTGCTTCTTGCTGTGCTATGATATTTGTAAGTCCTTCTTTTTCCCCTTCAAGTGTAGCTTGTTCTATTTTTTTTGAGTCTATTTTCTTTTGATTATCAAAGTATTCTATATAAGCATCATTTGATCGCACTTCTGTGATGTCTTCTGAAGTCAATTGAGATTTCAAGTTCGTCAATGTTTCTAGTTCTTGTTCTTTTTGAGCTTTCTCCAATGCAAGTTCTTCCAATTCATTACCAATTGATCTTAAAGTTTCTGCCTGCGCATATTTAGCATCTGCTCGATTGATCATTGCTATTTTATCAGTTCCTTTGGCTGTGAGTGAACTGTCTCTAGAAGAATTCGATTCTTCGGTAAGGTTACTTGCTATATTTTTTACTTCATTAGCTTTATCTATAAGTTCAGTAGAAGTCAAATCTCCTAGAGTAGGGGAGTCAACACCTTTTTTGATATCTGCTAGTATTCCTTTTTGGTACAATTCTAATGCTGTATTGAAATTTTCAATTGCTAAATTCTCTTTGCTATTAGCATTTTTTAGTAAAATAGCTTTTTCTGTTTTATCTTTTGTATTTTCCGCTTTTGTACGGAGCTTACTTGCTTGATCTATTAAATCTTTTGCTTTAGACTCGTATTCTTCTGCTTGCTGTACTTGATAGTTGTCATCCCTTAGTAAATCTCCAAAAGTTATTTTTAAGTTATCTAAATTTCCTTGAGCTATTTCTATTCCTGCTTTGTTAATGGTTTGGAATGAGTCGTCAACTTTTAATTCTTGTTTAGAGATTTTTTCATCGACTTTAGTTATTTTTTTCTCTATTTTTTTCTTCGTTTTTTCGTCTGTTGCAAATTCTCCTTGACCATTCAATGCTGTTTTTGTCTTGTTTAAATCGTCCAATTTGTTGAGTGTTTTAGTATCTCCCTCTAGAATTTCTGTTGCAGAACTAGCTTGATAATCTCCTGCTTGGGTATATTTCATATCTGACGCAGAAGTAGAAACGGTATATACATCTGGTGTTTCTTTCAATGGGTCAAACGATTCACTTCCTACTTTTACGATTGCTACATTGTTTATGCCCTTTTGCTGTGCGTTTTCCAAAACTTTTTCAGTAGAGATTGTTCCATTGGCTATATCTTCAACATTTGTAGAATTAGGATTTGAAAATGAAGTTCTTTGTTTATTTTCTTCAGCATTTATTCCAGTATTGTTGGCAGCTGTTACTTCTGTGTTTGTGTTAGTTGTCGTATTGTTTTCAATAGAAGTAGAGTTGTTGTTAGTTTCATCATTGGTATTTGCATTAGTATTGGAGTCGTCCGTTACTTCTGTGTTTATATCTGTTGTTGTATTGTTATCAGTAGAAGTAGCGTTGTTAGCTGTTTCATCATCGGTATTTGCATCAGTATTGGAAGTATCCGTTACATCCGTGTTTGTATCTG
>CAMZLL010000001.1 GCA_947311505.1 uncultured Cryomorphaceae bacterium | reverse complement strand
GCTTCTCCCCTATAACTTTGAATACTTTGAAAAGCACTAATAAACGCTTCCTGCAACAAATCTTCGGCTTCTTCTCGGTTTTTCACAATTCTAAGAATGGAACTATAAACTCCTCTAAAGTAAATCATTAGTGAATTCTACAATTGGTATAACAGAAGATTTGATTGAGCAATGCAAAGCTGGAAAACAGGCAGCCTTCAATCAAGTGTACTCCAATTGCGCTAGAGGAGTTTATAGTTCCATTCTTAGAATTGTGAAAAACCGAGAAGAAGCCGAAGATTTGTTGCAGGAAGCGTTTATTAGTGCTTTTCAAAGTATTCAAAGTTATAGGGGAGAAGCAGCTCTCTTTGGTTGGATCAAAAAAATAGGAATAAACAAAGCTCTAAATAGTGTCAAAAAGAAAGCGTTACAATATAGCGATGTAGCGGTAGAAGATGTTGAGATCATACAAGAAGAAGCCAACTGGAAAGATGCTAAAATGGAAGTAGCACAGATAGCCGAAAAGATTCAAGAACTGCCAGATGGTTTTAGGGTTGTAATTACACTCTATTTGTTTGAAGGCTATAGCCATAAGGAAATTGCAGCAGAATTGGGGATAAGCGAATCTACTTCTAAGACCCAATATGTGAGAGGGAAGAAAAAATTAAGAGAATTATTGAATTAAATAAACGAAGATGGAAAATAAAGATAAAGATCTATTGAAGTCCTTTGTGAAAGATAATCGGCAGGAGTTTGACCGTTTTACCCCTCCAAGTATGGATTTTTCCAAGATTTCAAAACAGCCAGAAGTTAAAAAGGAAGAAGCAACCAAAGGAAAAGTTGTGCCTTTAAAATGGGTGTTGCGTGTGGCTGCAATATTTGTAGGCATAGTAGCACTAGGAGGTGTGTGGATGTTCAATTCATTTGAAGGTGAACAAGTAGCAAAGATAGAAGAAGATGCAATTCCAGAAAAACAAATGATTGATTTTAACCTAGCAGATGTATCTTCAGAAATGGCAGAATTAGAAGGGTATTACATTCATCAAGTAAACATCAAAAAAAATGAATTGGCAGCTTTGGGGTTGACCAATGAGCTAGCAGACGAATTAAATAGTTTAGACAAAGAATATAAAGCTTTGAAAGTAGAACTGGGAGCGAACGTAGATAATAAGGTGATTATCAATGAGATGATAAAGAATTACAAGTACAAATTAGAATTACTAGAGCAAGTTATAGAAACTATGGAAACTTTGGAAAACAAAGCATCCGATATTAAAAAGAAAAAAAATGAAAACAATTATACTATTTACTATTAGTCTTTTCTTAGCTGGAAATGTTTTAAGTAAAGATAAGGACAATGCTGCTTTTGATGACACTAAAGTTATTGATAAAACAGTTAAAGCAACATCAGATTTTGAATTAGAAATTTCCAACAAACATGGAGACGTAATCGTTGAAAATTGGGATAAAGACAGTATCTCTGTTCATATAGAGATACGGGCAGAAAGCGACAAACTAAAACGAGTTCACGAATTACTAGAAATAGTAGATGTTCACATTTCCGAAAGCACAGATTATTTGTCATTTACTACCCAATGGGGGACAGATGCGGTAGGCGTAAAGATGGATATTATGCGAATGATTGGTAAGCAAACCGTAACCGTAGATTATTTAGTGAAAGTACCGCAGGGGGTAGAAATAGAAATAGATAATCGGTTTGGAAACGTAATGTTAGGCAATGTAGAAGGTAAGTTGAAACTAGATGTGGCGTATGGAAATATCAATGCTAGAGATGTTAAAAATGGAAAAAAAATAGTCATTCAATACGGCAAGTTGAAAATTAAAAACATTGAAGAAGCGGATATCAAAGCAAGTTTTTCAGATGTGTATATAGACAAAGCTATCCAATTGGATTTGGATTGTTCCTCGTCAGATGTAGAATTAGAAGAAATTAAAAAATTAAACCTAAAAAGTAGAGGAGGAGATATAGAAATCGAAAAAGTTGAAGAGTTAATTATATTCTCTAAATTATCAGATATTGAAATCGAAGAATTGATAAAATCTATTTCGGGAAGTGTTAAATACGGATCTTTTGAAGTGGAAAAAGTAGTCGCCTCTTTTTCTGAGATAACTTTAAATGCAGGTTATATAGATGTTGATTTGACTTTTGAATCTGCAGTAGCATTTAATTATAATGTACTTTTAGAAGCAGGAAAGTCCTTCTTGATCCCTTCGGAGGGGAATACCTTAGGTAAAGAAACCGAAGACCTAAAAGAAGAAATGCACAGATACGAAGGGGTTTTTGCAACAATCCCAGTGGGAGGCACACCTGCAAAAGTAAATATTACTTCCAAAGCTAGCTATATCCAATTTAGTGTAGAGTAGCACATAAGAGCGTAATGTAAATCTAATTTTAAATCGGTATTAAATTGTTAGCAAGTAAATTTGTTATATCCTAATAGAAACTCTAAATTTGGGATATTATAAAAATAACAAATGAAAACATTTAAAGTTGGAGATAAAGCTCCTGAATTTGAAGGCGTAATCCAAGACGGAACTACCATAAAACTGACTGATTATAAAGGGAAAAAAGTAATACTTTATTTCTATCCAAAAGACAATACACCAGGATGTACGGCAGAATCATGTAATCTTGGAGAAAATTATGAAGCATTACAAAAGAAAGGCTTCGTAGTAATAGGTGTTAGCGCTGACACAGCCAAAAAACATCAAAATTTTATAGAAAAATATAACTTACCATTTGATTTGATAGCCGATACCGAAAAAACAATCATATCGGCATACGGATGTTGGGGAGCAAAGAAATTTATGGGCAGAGAATATGAAGGGATTCATAGAAAAACCTTTGTTATAGACGAGAAAGGAGATATTTTACTTGTATTTGAAAAAGTAAAAACCAAGACGCATACAGCTCAAATCTTAGAAGAATTAGAAAATAATTAAAATATTTAAGTACTCCGTAATCTTTTTACGGAGTGCTGCACGTATATTTGCACAAACAAAAACAAAACAATAATGGCAGAAGTAGATAAAAATAAAATGAAAGCGCTTCAAGCAACGCTTGATAGATTAGATAAATCTTATGGAAAAGGAACAATAATGCGCCTTGGAGATAAAGCAATCGAAGAAATGGAGGTTATTTCTACAGGTTCTATCGCCTTGGATAAAGCATTAGGTGTAAAAGGATTTCCAAAAGGTAGAATTATAGAAATATACGGGCCTGAATCTTCTGGTAAAACAACTTTGGCGCTCCACGCTATTGCTGAAGCACAGAAGAAAGGTGGTATCGCTGCTTTGATTGATGCAGAACATGCTTTTGATCCTTATTATGCTAAGAATTTAGGAATAGACATTGACAATTTATTGATATCGCAGCCAGATAATGGTGAACAAGCATTAGAAATAGCGGATAACTTAATTCGCTCAGGTGCTATTGATATCTTAGTGATAGATTCTGTAGCAGCACTTACCCCCAAAGCAGAGATAGAAGGAGAAATGGGCGATAGTCAAATGGGACTGCAAGCCAGATTGATGTCAAAGGCGCTTAGAAAATTGACTGGTTCTATCAACAAGGCAAATACATGCTGTATTTTTATCAATCAATTAAGAGAGAAAATAGGCGTGATGTTTGGAAATCCAGAAACAACTACCGGAGGTAATGCTTTGAAGTTTTATGCTTCTGTAAGAATTGACATCAGAAGAGCTACCGCTATAAAAAGTGGCGATGAAATTCTCGGTAACAGAACACGTGTGAAAATAGTGAAAAACAAAGTAGCTCCACCTTTTAGAAAATGTGAATTTGACATCATGTATGGAAAAGGAATTTCTAAAGTGGGTGAAATAATTGACTTAGGAGTCGAATTTGAAATCGTAAAGAAAAGCGGGTCTTGGTATAGCTATGGAGATACTAAACTAGGGCAGGGAAGAGATGCAGTGAAGGATTTATTGTTGGACAATCCTGAGTTGATGGAAGAATTAGAAACTAAAGTTGTAGCAGCATTAGCAGCTGGTGATGACCTTTAAATTGTTAAAACGTGCCCTAAGTTAATTTAGGGCATTGTTTTTAGTGTAGAATTATTACATTTGCCTGTGTCTAATCACAGGCTTTTTTTATGAGAAAAATTATACTTTATACATCTATTTTTGTTTTGGCAATGGTTTTTTATGCTTGCAAAGAAGCTCCTAAGAAGGAAGCAGAAAATCCAGGTGAAATCGAAAAAATAGTCCCTGAAGAAATCGAGGTATCGCAGTTAGATTTAATCAACGATGAGATTATTGAAAAACCAAACAGCCCAAATGGGTATTACAAAAGGGCTATGTATTATAAGTCTGTATTTGATTTTCCCAAAGCATTGGAAGATATCAATAGAGCTTTAAAAGTAACTCCAAAAGCTGCAGAGCTTAATTATGCTAAAGGAGATATTCTATTTAATAAAGCTGGTGCAGACCAAGATCCTAAACTGTACGAAAGTGCTGTAGTTTACCTCAAAGAAGCTATTGAGATTGATTCTACCCATACAAATGCTTTGATTGTCTTAGCAAGAATAAATATGGGAATCCCCAACTTGGAAGAGGCTATGCGTAAATTGGATCAAGCCATTAGAAATGATGTGTATAATTCTGAAAGTTATTTTTGGAAAGGCATGGTGTTCATGTTAAAAGGAGAGGTCGAAAAAGCAGCGTCTTCCTATCAAACTGCTATTGAATTGGATGCGTATAATATCAAGGCATTTAATCATCTAGGCTTAATCTATGCAGATAAGTTTGACCCCGTAGCGTTGGATTATTACAATTCAGCTTTGGCAATAGATCCAGATAATTTTGAGGTACTGAGAAACAAAGGTTTACACCTAAAAGATATGGAAGATTATACAGGAGCTATTGAAACGTTTAACATTTTGGTGGCAGAAGATCAAACTTATGCAGAAGGGTATTACAATATTGGAAATACATACATAGCCATGTATCGAGATGATATGAGTAAGTTATCAAAAGATACCACAATGTCACAAGCTATAGCGTACTTTGAACAAGCAGTAATAGCCTTTCCAGAATACACTAATGCTATTTATAATATAGGACATGTCTATGATTTTAAAGGAGAAAAAGCAAAGGCAAAAGAGTACTATCTAAAAGTCTTAGAAATTGATGAAAACAATAAATTAGCTTTAGATGCCTTGAATAAGTAGTAACGGTTTAATAATCAACGGAGACATCTACTTCATTCATCGTTTTCAAGATGATAGCACATGCTTTGTCAATCTCCTCAAAGGTAGCTGTAAGGGGAGGGGCAATACGAAAACTTTCCGGACAGGATAAAAACCAATAACTGAGCAATCCTTTGTCTTTACTGTTTAAAACAACTTGCTGCACTTGGTCAGCATTTGCCATTTCTATAGCAAAAAATAATCCTATTCTTCGGATTTCTTTAATCAAGGGATGTTTTAGTTTCTCTTGAATATATGCTCCCTTTTTTTCTGCCAAAACAACCAATTCTGTATCAGTAAGAACTTCAAGACTTGCTAGCGCTGCTGCACAATTTACAGGGTGTCCACCAAAAGTGGTGATGTGTCCAAGGGGAGGGTTGTGTGTAAGGCAATGCATAATTTCGTTACTAGAAATAAATGCGCCAATAGGCATTCCTCCTCCCATTCCTTTGGCAATGGTGATGATATCTGGGGTCGTGTCGTAATGCTCAAGAGCAAATAATTTACCTGTTCTACCAAATCCAGTTTGTATTTCATCAAAAATCAATAAAGCACCCACTTCTTGACAACGTTTTTTTAAGTTTTTAAGATAGTTTTTATCTGGAATTCTCACACCCGCATCTCCTTGTATGGGTTCTATTATCACACATGCGGTCTTATTATCAATTTTGGCAAATTCATCTTCATTGTTGAATTCTATAAAATGAACGTTTGGTAACAAGGGTCTGAAAGGTGTTTTTTTTTGTCTCATTATACGATACACTCATCGAACCATGTGTATTGCCATGGTATGCACCTTTGCAAGATATTATTTTACTTCTTCCTGTGTATCTTTTGGCAAGCTTTAACGCAGCTTCGTTAGCTTCAGTGCCAGAATTTACAAAATAAGTAGTATTTAGATTTTCGGGAAGAACTGATGCTAGTTTCTTAGCTAAATTAATTTGTGGTTCTTGGTAAAATTCTCCAAAAACCATTACATGCATATATCTGTCTAGTTGCTCTTTGATAGCGGCAACTACTTTGGGGTGTCGATGTCCTAGGTTGCTGACCGAAATACCCGAAATGAAATCTATGTATTTCTTGCCGGAAGTATCAACTACATATATACCCTCGGCTTTAGCAATGTCTATTCGATAAGGGTGTTGGTTGGTGTCCGCAAGATTTTTGTGTAAGTACATAGTCCATTATTTTAGCTTCTGTATGTTCTTTTCTCTTGTTAAAGAACTTAACTATTTAGCTATTGTTGTCTCGTTTATATTTTTCAGAATCGCAAGAAAAGTTTTATGCTAAAAGCATTATTCTTCAAGAAAACCGTCAAAACTATTCACAAATCCTAAAATGGTTTTTATTAAATCTACTTTTTCGTCTTCTTTTTTGTCAAAATAGGAACTTAAAATTAACTTAGCTTCATTTAGGGTGACTTCATCATAAGGACCTTCTAGGTTTTCTATAACGGTAAGTCCTTCAAGAGCTACCATGAAATTGCCTTTGCAGGAGGCTTCTACAATCTCGGCTATGTATGCTTTTGCGTCTAAATCAGAATTCCAAAGACAAAAGAGTATTAATTCGTTCAATTCAGAATTGTTTTCTGATAACCTTTTTACCATCGGAAGGGTACAGGTTTTATCTTTTAATTCAGATAAAATCAACTTGGTTTCTTTCTTTATTTTTTCACTTTCTGTTTTTAAATAAAGATCCAACATTGGATTGATAACTTGACTATTTCCTTTGCTTCTAATTTTTTTCAAAGCACTAAGTACTATCTTTTCATTAGATGCAGTTAAGTCTGCTAATATTCCTTCAAGAATTTTACCGATTTTTGGTTTCTTTTCTGTTGTTGCTGTCATTGATTATCTTTTTTTGCAAATATACTAAAATGGTTTATGAAATGACGTCTTCAACAGATTCTATTACTGCATTGATAACGGTTTCTACGTGTTGGTTGGTTAAATCATAATAAACAGGAAGCGAAATTTCACATTTGTAATTCTCAAAAGTCTGCGGAAAATCTTTGATGTCAAAACCTCTATTTTTATAAAACGTAAGCATCGGGATTGGCAAGTAATGCACATTGACAGCAACTTGTTTTTCTCCAATTCGTTGTATGATTTCGTTTCGTTGCTCTTCTGTACTATTATTTATTCTCAATAAATACAAATGGTAAGAAGTTGTTTTGTCAGCAGTTTCATAAACCGGAATATTCGCCCAGTCGTATTTCGAAAAAGCTTCTGAATAGGCATCAAAGATAGCTTTTCTTTTCTCAAGAGTGCCTTTGTATCGTTCTAACTCTACCAGTCCTATGGCGGCTTGTAAGTCGGTCATATTGCACTTAAAACCTGCTTCTACTACGTCATACTGCCAAGCACCAATTTTAGATTTGCTCAACGCATCTTTGGTTTGTCCGTGCAACGAACTTACTTTAAACTGACGTTTTATTTCAGCATGGTCAAATTTATCAGCTATATTGAACATTACCGCTCCACCTTCTGCAGTGGTTAAGTTCTTTACTGCATGAAACGAATAGGAACTCATATCTGCTTGATGCCCTGTGAATTGCCCCTTGTATTTTGCTCCTATACTATGTGCGGCATCAGAAATCATCATTATTCTACCTATTTTTTTCTGTATTTTTGTATTTGGGCTGAACAAAGCCTTTATTTCTGGACTTTCTATCAACTCCTTTATTAGATCATAATCTACTGGCATTCCCGCTATATCAACAGAAATAATCGCTTTTGTTCTTGGTGTTATTGATTTTCTGATCGCATCTACGGAGATATTAAAATCTGCATTGACATCAACCAAAATAGGCGTAGCTCCTCTATGAATAACTACATTAGCAGTAGCGCAGTAAGTGTATGCAGGAACGATTACTTCGTCTCCTTCTTTTATTCCCAACCAATTTAATATCAACTGCATTCCGGCAGTAGCGCTGTTCAAACACACAATTTGATCGGTCTCTAAAAAATTAGCTAAATTATCTTCAAATAACATCGTTTTAGGACCTGTAGTTATCCAACCAGATTTTAGGGCTTCTGTCACTGAAGCAATCGTTTTTTCGTCTATTCTTGGAGGAGAAAATGGTATCATATATCGTATCTTTTAATAGTCAAATGTACCCAAATCAAATGGTTTATAACGTTTTTGAGTAAAGTTTTTTATATGATAAAAATCGAATTGTCGATTCGTTATTACTGTTATTTTTCAGTATTTTGCTTGAAATTTAGGTTGATTCCATACGTTTTATTTTCATTCGAAACGTTTCTTATAAATGGATGACAACGCAAAGGTTAATGAATCGGTAGAAATCTTTTTTTACTGTTTTGCGTCTTGGTTATTTAGCTTAAGACCAACGTGTAGTGTTTGGTTTATTGATGCTTTACCTTAGGTAGTCTTAAGAAGTAGTAAGTTATAGAAATGGTAAAAATATAAAACATGGATTGTGCAATAGTGAACCAAATCAAACTCATTTTGAAGTCATGATATCGTTCATAGGAAAAATGAATGCTGCCATATACCATTGCCAAATGCACTATGTCAAAAAGGATAAGAGTGCGTTGTTGGTTGAGTTTGATATAAATATACGATAGCGAGGAGGAAACAAACATTACGCCCATCCAGATACTCATTATACGCATCGTTGGCAGTAAGTTGCTCCATTTTTCGCCTAGAACCAGTACCATCCAAGAGTTTGGTGTTAGCTGCACAATAAGAATTGCAAAGCTAGCTATGGCTGCAAGTCTCAGCATCCAGAAGGTGTAGAACTTTCGTAACTTTTTGTGATCTTCAATTTGTGATATTTTGCTATAAAACACTTGGGCAAATGAAGCGGATACGATAGCAAATCCAATGCCTAGATATATGTTAGCTGCACTTACGTTTCCTGAGTTGTCTTCATAAAATTTCAAAAACAAATCTAAAAATATAAAATTAATCAATGCTCCTAAAAAAGTACCTGGCGTAGTGAAATAGATAAAATCTTTGTGTTTTACCAATAGTTCTTTTTCTGATGCCTTAGATGCTGAGAATAGCTTTGAAGGTGTGTTTTTCTTGTATTTTAAGAACAATACTAAAGACGCTATCACTGCACCTATCGTTTTTCCAAGAATAAGCCCTGTCGATGTTAATTTACTTAAACCTAAAGTTAATTGCCCGGAAACTGTGATTGATGATTGTGTTAGTTTATTGGATGCGAGCGTTTTAAAAGAGTTATCTCTAGTAAACCATGAGTTTAGTATTTGTAGCGTTCCAATACTGAATATGGCTATAGGAATTAATAAGTACATAGCTAATGAAGGCATCACATTATCAAAATTAGGATTGATTAATCGGCCAACCAAAGCTACGATTAAACCTAATGCGGAAGAGATTAGCATTAGTTTTATTGCTAATTCAGTCAAAATATGAGCTTTACGTTTTGTTTTTTCCAATACGATACCCGTATCTAATCGCAAGGCTCCAGAGGTAGCAAATAAATTAATAAAGAAAAAGAACCAAGCAAAATTAGCAAAGTCTGTTTTGTCAAAAAAGTACTTTTGTAATATAATCAAAGACAAAAATGAGATGATTTGCGCCAAAACAGTACCCGACATTAAGGTCAATATGTTTTTTAAGAATGTTTTATGTTCTGTTTTATCCAATTTGTTTCTTTTGAAAAAATGCTGCAAAAAATAGTGTGTTGAATACAACGTAGAATACGATTCCAGATTGTGTCTCCAACATCGATTCGGTTACTAGGTTGAGAATAAATAGAATGATAAAAAACGCATACAAATAAGCGTTCTCTCTAATGCTAAATATCAGTGGGAGTAGCAATTGTAAAAGTAAAATACTAAGTCCAAGTACTCCAATAGCAACTCCTGTCTCCAAAAACTGATTGTGTGCATTTATTTTTTTGTCAACCATTTTAGTTAAGTTCTGTTTCTTGTAGCTGGCTGTCAGTGCGTTGCTTGCATCTCCAATTCCGCAACCCAATAAGGGATGTTCTCTTAGTAATGCGATAGAAGTGTGCCATGCATATATCCTGACGCCCGTAGAGGATGTTTTAGACGTTTCTTTAGCGGATAGTACTGATGTCAATTCGTTTACTCTGTTTTGAAATGAAGTGGAATAGGAATAAACCAATCCTAGACTTAGGCTGAGTACTAAAACTGTGGCAAAGCTTCTAAAATAATATTTGTGTTTTATCGTCCAGTAGGTAATGGCAACGATATGTGTAAGCATCATAGTGATGAGACCTGATTTGGAAGATAACAAACCAATTTGTAGCGAGAAAAATGCGACACCTATAATGGCTTTACGAGCTTTTATGATTAAGTTTTTCTTTGGTTTGAAAGAATGATAGTAGATGATGATAATCGCAAGATTAAAATACATTGCAATGTAACTTGGGTGGTGAAATACGGAGAATTTACCATAAAAAAACTCCGTATAATCTGCGGTAGAGGAGTATTGAATACCTGCATCTATAAAATTCAAAAACCCAGATAGAATAGCTCCGTATAGAAACCATTTTAAGCCTAATGTAAGATGATTTTTATAGTTAAAGTTAGAAAACCAAACTACAATTGGAAGTAGAAAAAGGGATAGTTTTATCTCCAAACTAAACCATCCCAAGGCTTTGTTGTCTGTATAAAACATACTAAATCCATAGATTAAATAGAGCAAGGTAAAAAGAAGGATATTCTTAGGTTGTATTCTTGTTTTTTTGAAGTTGTAATTGCCATTAATCAAATTGGCAAGCATAAAAAGAATCAGCATAAACAGCGTGAGACGTTTATGCATTGGAATTATGAATAGTAACCCTAGAAGACTATATAAGTTTGCTTTATGTTTTAGTTCTTTGATAACTATCTTGTTAATGCTTTGTTTTTAGAGTTGGGCTTTCTCTTTAAGAGTATAAAATTAATAATTCCATTCAAATAACCTAATCCATAACTGATATGAAGTATTACAAAAGTATAACTGATAAGAAAGGTCTCTTTTATGTTGTCGGAAACTTTATGAGCAGATAAGATATTTATCGCTAGATATAAGCTCAATACTATTAAAAATAGCCAAGCAAATATACTATGCAAAAATGATAACGCCCCCCCTAAAATAAGAAACAAAACAAAGAATAATGGAATTAACTGCCGTAGGGTAGTGACGGTTTTGTGTTTTACATTCACAAAAACTTTCCAAAAACCATATTGATAATACTGTTTGTATAGTTTAGAAAACGAAGAGCGAACGAAATATTTGGTTTTAATTTTATCGGATAAGGCTATCTTATATCCGTTTTTGATTAGCCTAAAACTAAATTCATCATCTTGATTTCGAACTAAATCGGTGTCAAAATAACCAACATTATCAAAAACTTCCTTTTTGAATGCTCCAAAGGCTACGGTATCTACATATCCGTTTTTAGTACCTGTCCTAAAGTGTGCGTTGCCAACACCAAACGAAGATGACATTGCTTTACTAATCACTTTTGCGGATTCATTCTCGTATATGTTTTCCAAAACACCACCGCTGCATCCTATTTCTTCTTTGGAGAATAATAATTTAATATTTTCCTTTATAAAATCAGAATGAACTTCGGTATGTGCCCCTAGTATGATTTTGACATCAGCTTGAGCCGTTTTCAACCCTAAGTTAAGTGCGTGTTGTGTTGTTTGTTTTTTATTATCTAAAAGGATAAGATTGGAATGGATTTTAGCTAATTTTTCTACAATAGACCTCGTAGTATCATCACTCAGACCATCGCAGATATATACGGTGAGCAACGAATCTGGAAAGTCGTTTTCAAAAACAGATAAAATACATTTTTCAATATAATTTTCTTCGTTTCTGCACGGAATTATTATGGATACAGTTTTAATCAAGTAGCTCAGTGTAAAAAGTTATTAATTTAGCTTCTTCAGTCTTCCAATTGTATTTTTCAATGACTAATTTCTTACCGTTCTCACCCATTTCTTGAGCTTCTTTCGGGTTGTTAAGTAGTCTATTGATTGCGTTTGCTATTTCGTGTGGGTTCAAAGGATTTACGCAGATGCCGCAGTTGTTATCTTCAATAATCGTTTTCCAAAGTGGAAAATCAGATGCGATAACGGGTAGTCCTGCTGCCATGTATTCAAACATCTTTACGGGTAATGAATCCAAATAGTTAATAATAGGATGTAAGGTTACCATACCGATTTTAGAATGAGAATAGATGTCTTTCACTTGCATTCTATTCAGAAAACCATGTTCGATTACTTTGTTCCAACTCTTTTCTTTTTTCAGTACTTCTTTAAAATCAGACTCTTGAAAATGTCCTGCCAGATTTAACTTGAAGTTTTCTTGATTAATTGAGCTCATAGCTTTGATTAGCTCTGCTATGCCTCTGATTTTTGTGATACCACCTACATAACATATTTCATTTCCTGTTTTGGAAGAATAGTCCATATCTAAAATCAACTCCTCCAGAATGGGAAAGTTATTAATGTCAATGGTGTTTTTATTTAGTCTTAAAAATCGATCTTTTATAAATGGGGTAGCGGTAATTATTCCATCCAACTGAGCAGCTATTTTGTTTTCATAGCGCTCTATCAGTCTTGATAAAGGTTTTTTGATGATGTTTTTTAAATAGGGCTTGGCTAAAATTTGTCTAGGCAAATCCTCGTGAACATCATAAATGACTTTTTTGCCAGCTTTTTTTAATTTCTTTGCTACACGAAGTATTTCGGGGTCGTGAAAATGATACACATCTGCTTCAAGTGCGATAGCAGCCTTGTAAAGTTCATTAACAGCTTTGGAAAACCGAGATAACCTCCCCGAGTACGCTACCGGCAAGCCTATGATGTTTACATTGTTTTTAGATGTAGAAGTTCCATTCACTACTATAAAACTTACAGAGTACTTTTTAGCAAGCGAAGAACATTCTTTTTCAAAAATCCGAACATCTCCCTGCGGATGCACAGATGTTAAGTGACAGATATGTAATTTTCTTGACATTGGGTGCAAATATAATTTTTATAAAGCCAAATAAAATGATTAATAAATAAATTACTTTTTTTTTTGTAAAAAGAAAAATATATGCAAAATTTCGTTTGTTTTAATAGCGTTGTTTGTGGTTGGTTTTTCTTCGTGATCTCTTGATGATTAACAAAAGAAAGATTTCCAAAAAGATTCCAAAATTAATTTTGGATATACGAACAAGAATTCATATAATTTAAATGACACATTGCTATTGAGCCTCTAAATTAGTGATACGGAATACCATCAAGAACTAAAATTGTATGATATTAAAGGAGAGGTTGTGGATGAAGTATATGTAAATGCTATTAAACACGATGTTAAGGAAGCAAAATTAATTTGGTTAAATGGTTATAATTTTGAACCGTCTTTAAAATATAGAATTTCTAATAACCTAAAGTCAGGGATTTATTATTTTGAAAACTCAAGTCCTTTTGTGATTAAAGGAAGTGGAAAAGCTGATGTACTGGTTGTTTATCCAAGTAATACTGATAACGCTTACAATAAGGTTGGTGGTAGGAATTTTTATACAAAACCCAAAGCTGATACACTAAGTTTTAAAAGACCTTTTTTGATGCATAGATACGCATATCCATTTTTTCAATGGATCGTGGATACAGATTTTGAAGTGGAGTATGCCTGTGATTTTGATTTAGACAGTTATGAAACTTTTAAAAATTATAAAGTAATTGTTTTTCCGGGTCATAATGAGTATTGGACACGAAAAGCAAAGCTTAATTTCGATAGGTATATTGCAGAAGGTGGTAATGTTGTTATACTTTCGGGGAATACTATGTGGTGGCAAATTAGATATGCTGAAGATTATTCTAAAATGATTTGCTTAAAAGGCATTGGAGATAGCTTAGAGGTTGACTCTTTGCGTACGATTAATTGGAATCATCCGAGTTTGAATAGTTCTTTAATTAATAGTATCGGTTGTGATTTCTCGTATGGAGGTTATGGGAACAGAGGAGATAAAGGTTGGGGTGGGTTTAAAATTATTGAAGATTCGCCTTTATTTGATAATACCAACACTGAGGTAGGAGATATTATTTCTGTATTGAGTGCCGAATATGATGGAATGCCCCTTTTAAATATAGACACGAATCCCACAATAGACACTTCTTTAATTCATTTTTATAAGATTAGGTTATTAGGTTATGATCGAGCTGTGAATAGCAAAAATGAGGATAAAAATGGAGTTTTTATTGTTTTTCAGAACACGAATACTTCTGGAATTGTTATCAATGCTGCATCAACTAACTGGTGTTCAGAATCTGGAATCGGTGGAGTAGATGGAGAACGAATAAAGAAATTAACTTACAATTTTATTGATTTTTTGGTTACAGGAAAGAGTGTTTTTTAATTTAGGGATAAACATAATTAACTTTGAGACTTAATGTATTTTTCAAGAACTTTTTCAGGTTTATCTAGCATCATAAATTTACTTTTATTAATCCATAGTACTTTTGTGGCGTATTCAAGAATTGAGTCTAAATTGTGACTTACTATGATTACAGTTCTAGATTTATCTTGAATTAATTCTTTCATTTTGGCTTGACTTTTTCTTTTAAAACTTCTATCTCCAACACCTAGAACTTCATCTATGAGCATTATCTCTTTATGAAGAAAAGCAGCTATGGAAAAGCCAAGTCTTGCAGACATACCTGATGAATAATTTTTAACAGGTTCATGTATAAAATCTCCTAGTTCCGAGAAATCGATGATGTTTTGAATATTTTGAGCAACTACTTCTTTTGCGAAACCAAGCATTACACCATTTAATAAAATGTTTTCATAACCAGATAATTCTCTTCGAAAGCCAGTTCCAAGAGATAATAATGCAGATGGTGTCCCGTCAATTGTTATTTGACCTTCATCAGGTTCGAATATTTTTCCAAGTACTTTTAATAAGGTGCTTTTACCAGATCCATTAGCTCCTACAACACCTAGTATCTCTCCTTTTTTTATTTCAAAACTAACATTTCGTAATGCCCAAAAAACTTTTTTGTCTTTCTTTTTAAAAAAATTACGCAAATAGGTTTTAAGGTTTTCATCATCTTTAGTCATTTGATAGCTTACACCTATATTATCTACTTTAATAATTGAATCCATAATTATACTTTTTTTACAATGTAAGGTCTGCTTTTTGTAATCCATTTTGGCCCGATGTAAGTTAAGGCAATTGCCTCAATTAAAAATAAAATTATAAATTTATTCGGAGGCGTGCCATGAACTAAAACGTTTTTGTAAGATTCGAAAAGGGATGCAAAAGGGTTGATCACGAGGTATATAGTTCTGAATTTTATAGGGATTGCAGAAAGGTCATAAAGAGCGGGAGAAAAATAAAACCACAATTTAAAAGTAAATGCCATAATGTTATGTAGATCAGAAAAATAGACTCCTGCAACAGCAAAAATAAAACTAAACCCAATTGTGAAAAGAAGCTGTATCGCAACGAGTATTGGAAACCAAAGAATATTTAAATTAATTGTAGCATCAAAAATAAAAAGCATGGGGATAAGAACCGTAAAGGAGGCTATAAATGCTGTAAATCCTAACGTGTTTGTGTTAATCGGGAAAACATGCAAGGGAACATTTATAGATTTTATTAAATTCCCGTTACTTTTAAATGTTTTCAGAGAGTTAGAAGTAGATTGAACAAACCACCGCCAACTTATCAATGCTGAAAATAAAAGGATAGGAAACTGCGCTCCTCCTCTTTTAAAAATGAAAACTACAAGTATCACATATACGAGCATCATAAAAAGCGGATCTAAAAGCATCCATAAAAAACCCAAAGCTTTTCCTTTATAGTTTGTTTTTAAATCTGATAAAACTAGATATTTAATTAAATCTTTTTTCTTTAATACGGCTTTTATTTCTTGTGGTATTAGTCCCATTTTACATCTATTTTAAGCTCTGATATATATCTAAAAGTTTTTTAGATTCGATCTCCCAATTATATTTATTAGCAGCTATTTTAGTATTAGCTTTCATCTTTTCATAATTCTTTTCATCCGAAAAAATATTGGTTATTGCTGTAGAAATACTTTTTATATTCTCAGGATCAAATGTCTCTCCTATATTATTTTCTTCCACAATTTTTGTTAATTCTGGAAAATTACTAGCTACCACAGGTATTCCTCCAACAAGGTATTCAAAAACTTTATTTGGTGCACAGTAATAATAACTCAAACATGCATTTTGTATGGGGGCTATCCCTAAATCTGCGCTAGCAGTATATGCGGTAACTTCTGTTGGAGCTACAGGTCCATAAAAAGAAAATCGATCTGAAACTAAGTGTTTGTTTGCTATGTCTTGTAACTTATTCAAATATTCGGGGTTTCCATAGCCCATTAATACTAAAAATACTTTTGGCATAAGTGTTAGACTCTCAATAAGCTTTTCTAATCCTCGATTAAAAGTTATTCCACCACAATATATGGCCAGTTTTAAGTCGTTAGCTATTCCGATTTCATTTCTTAAGCTTTTATCTCCAATTTTTGTTATTACTTTTGAGGGGGCATTCATTATTACTGAAGGTTCTGGTATTTTGTATTGTTTACTCAGATGTGCGGCAATACATTCGCCTACGGTAATTACATGATCGGTTCTACGTATTAAATATCTCTCAAATCTTTTCGAAATAAATTTATAAAATTTAGTTGGTTTTTTTACCTTATTTCGTTCTATAAATAGTTCATGAGAGTCGTAAATTAATTTACCCTTTGTTTTTTTTGACGCCCTATATCCAGCGTATAATGTATTCAAATCATGACAGTGATAATAGTAGGTCGGATCTTTTACAATTTTGGCTACTACTTTAGCTTGAAAGTCATAATAAGTTAACGGTTTATGGAATGCTAAAAGAATCCATTTCAATGTGTTATACAAAGCATCTTTTATCTTAAAAGAAATGCTATCTTTTTGTTTATTTTGGGGGTTGTCAATTTTTATTTGAGCAGAAGTTTTTTCTTTTTTTAATAAAGATTCTGAAGAATTAGTTTTAGTTTTTTGTACTTTAGAAACAGTTGTTTTCTTCCTTCCTTTTCTTAAAATAAAAGCTAGAAAACGTTTATGTAAAGGGTTGATTTCAATCCTTTCTATAACTAAACCATTACGAATCTCATTATGCATAACGTCTTTTGCGTAAAGCGCATAAACTTTTACTTCGTAACCAATGTCCATTAAAGTATAAGCCTCCTTTAGTATTCTTGCATCATTCTTAAACGAATTAAAAACAATCATAGAAACTTTGCTCTTCTTCTTTTCCATTTGTTTAGTTGATATTTTTAGTTAAGGTAAAATTGTGTTTAATTTTAATAAATATCATCAAAATCCAAAGTTAGGGTTTCAGTTACTGGGTGTGCGGTGCAAGTTAGTATTAATCCTTCTTCTATTTCTTCGTCAGATAATGCATAATTAGAGTCCATAACAGCTTTACCTTCTATTACTTTAGCTTTGCAAGTACAGCAAACAGCTCCCTTACAAGAGAATGGTACATCGGCTCCGTTTTCTATGGCCGCTTCTAAAAGAACATTGCCCGAAGTGTTTAATGTAAATTCATACTCTTCATCATCGTAGATTACTTTGATATTAGCTTCTCCCGAAAAATCATCTGCTGATGCTTCTGATGTAGATTTACTTTCCATAAGGACTGGCGTAGTAAATAACTCGTAATGAATATATGATTTTTTAATTCCAGCATCCTCTATTCCTTTGGAACCATCTACAATCATTTGCTCTGGACCACATAAATATACTGCGTTTGCTCCTTGAAGTTGGTTGTGTACTATTAATGTTTTTGCTTTTCCTTCGTTTATTCTGCCGTTGGTAAGAGCACTTCCAGAATCTTGTCTGCTATAAATATAAGTTACATTTATGCGTTCAGATTGGAGTTGATCCAATTCAGCTTTGAAAATAACAGAGTTTTCATCTTTATTTCCATAAAATAAGTGGAAGGTACTTTGTGGTTCTTTCTCTGCTACAATTTTTAACATCGATAACATAGGGGTAACGCCACTACCAGCTGCAAAAGCTACATAGGTTTTTTCATTCGAAGGATTGACTTCCAATACGAAATTACCTTCTGGAGTCATTACTTTTACGGCATCACCAGTTGCTAAATTTTCATTGATATGCGTAGATACAAGTCCATTTTTAACCTTTTTTACCGCCACCCTTAATATATTTTCGGTAGGAGAGGAGCACAACGAGTAGGCTCTTCGCTCTTCTTTACCATTAATAGTAAAGCTTAATGTAAGGTATTGTCCTGCTATAAATTGATACGCATCTTTTAACGATTCAGGAATTTCAAATCCTATTGAAACCGTGTCTATTGTTTCTTTTTTGACATCTACGACTTTTAACGTGTGAAATTGGCTCATCTGTGTGTTTCGTTTTATTTGAGCACAAATATAATTAAAAGAAGTTGTTTATTGATGTCTATACCTTGATTTCTGAAAATGATGCTTAAAAGAATGTAGTTAAGGCTTTTAATGTCTTTATTTGTTTATTTTTCTTATTTGGGAAGCATACATACTCGGATCTATATCGCTAATTGTTCTTACTTTTATAGCGGTAGCTTTTGTACAGTTTGCATTCGCAAGTATTAATGCGGATAAGGTGTCTGTATTGTTTATAAATGTGTGTACATATACATAACCAGTAACTTCTTTTTTATATTTAGATAAGGCATTTTTATTTCTATAATATAAATCTATAATGCTGTCACTTTCGTTTCCAGTTTGTTTTTGAAAATCCGTTTTATTAATGTATTGTTTTAATAATTCTGTTTCTTTTTCTAATTGTATAGCTTCGTCAAGGGTGTAATCTAGTACTTCATGAAAATATTGCGTAGTGACACTATCATAAGTGGTGATATCTACTTCGTCTAGGTAATATACCGCATTTTTAGTACACTCTGCAAGTGATATTTGAATTTTATTATTAGAAGGAGCTTTAAGTTCTTCTGTTTGATGATTTGTGACGTTATCTTCATGCAGTTTTTCAACTCGCTCGTTTGAGGAGCAAGAATAAAGGAAACTAATAATAAGAATGGTTAGATGTGGGTTTATATATCTAAACATGGGGCAAATATATATTGAAATAAACTAATTCTATTAAAAAAGTTGATAAAAAAAAGGATTAAATTCATGTTTTAATGAATTTAACCCTAAAGATGTTTTGAAAATCTATTTCTAGTATTCTTCTTTTATTGCATCTACTTTTTTAGCATCATGCTTTCCTTTAGTACAGGTTTTTGAGCAACTTTTTTTAGAACTTGTAGCTCCTCCTTTTGAAGCACAACATGATTTCTTTGATGAAGTACATGATTTTTTACAAGATTTTTTAGTTGTTTGTTCTGTTGATGCTTTTTCTGTAGTAGAAGTTGCAGCGTTCTGTGCAGTAGTAGAAAGCGTAAAAGCTAACATCAATCCTGCTAATAATCCGATTTGTTTTTTCATTGTAATGATTTTAAGTTGACTCAAAGTTAATTTAAAAAAATAGGAATTGCACATGTTTCTCCAAATAATAACAAAAAGTTAACAAGATAGGCAACTTGTTAATCAATATTTGCTTTTGTAGAAAGAATAAAAATTAGCTTTGCAGTAAATCTAATAATCAAACAAATAAACTATGAAATTCTTTATCGATACCGCTAATTTAGCACAGATTCAGGAAGCCGAAGACCTAGGTATTCTTGATGGAGTTACTACTAATCCATCGTTGATGGCAAAAGAAGGGATCTCTGGAGAGGCAAACATTTTAAAACATTATGTTGACATTTGCAATATTGTAGATGGCGATGTAAGTGCCGAAGTTATTTCAACTGATTTTGATGGAATGATTAAAGAGGGAGAAAAGTTGGCTGCTCTTCATGAAAATATTGTTGTTAAAGTTCCGATGATTAAGGAAGGTATAAAAGCTATTAAGTATTTTAGCGACAAAGGAATAAGAACCAATTGTACGTTGATTTTCTCTGCAGGACAAGCTCTTGTGGCTGCTAAAGCTGGTGCAACTTATGTTTCTCCATTTATCGGTAGATTAGATGATATTTCTACCAATGGCGTTCAATTAATTGAGCAAATACGTTTAATATTTGATAACTATTTGTTTGATACTCAGATTTTAGCTGCATCTGTTAGGCATCCTATGCATATTATTGATTGTGCTGAGATAGGTGCTGACGTTATGACTGGGCCTTTGAGTGCTATCGAAGCGCTTATGAAGCATCCTTTGACAGATAGTGGATTGGAAAAGTTCTTGGCTGATTACAACAAAGTAAACGGATAATACCTTTTACATTCGCTCCAAGGTTCTTGGGTTCATTTAATTTCTTACTGAACAAAAAAAGCTCGATACGTATTGTATCGAGCTTTTTTTGTTTACTTATTTTCTTCACAGAATCCTCCTTTAATATGAATGGTTTATATTCGTAAATAGGTAAAAATATAAAATGCTTATCCGCTTGTTTCCCCAAGATAATCCCATCT